>NZ_JBSHBN010000010.1:50681-100421 GCF_053612025.1 Kitasatospora sp. NPDC054768 | reverse complement strand
GAGGGATTCCTCCGGCGGGGCCCGCCCGATGTGCTTCAGAGACCACTCAGCGCTTGGCGCCCTTCGCCGTGGACTTGGTCGCGAGCCTGGTGGCCGCCCAGTCCTTGACGATGTTGATCGAGCTGGTCTGGGAGAGGCCCGCGGTCTTGGCCGCGTCGCTGATGTCGGAGGCCTCGATGTGGCCGTCCCGCCCGGTCTTGGGCGTCATCAGCCAGATCAGGCCGCCTTCAGCGAGGTACTCCAGCGCGTCGACGAGGGCGTCGGTGAGGTCCCCGTCGTCGTCGCGGTGCCACAGCAGAACGGCGTCGGCGACGTCGTCGTAGTCCTCGTCGACGAGATCCGTCCCGATGAGCTCCTCGATTCCCTCGCGGAGCTCCTGGTCAGTGTCGTCGTCGTACCCCAGCTCCTGGATGATCTGGCCCTCTTCGAAGCCGAGACGGGTCGCCGGGTTGGACTTGTCCGCGGGGTCCGCGGTCGCGCTCACGGGAATAACCTCCAGTATTCGGCCCGGCATCCATGCCGAGGCTGTGGCCGTAGTCCACACGGGCGCGGCGGTTCGCGCAAGTACCCGACCCCCGATCCCCTCCAAAGGTTGACGTGTCGCAGGGGGACACGCCGCGCGAGGTGGCGGGAATCACACCGATTTGCCCTTTTCTGCATGGTCCAAGGATGCTTCGGGTGGTCCCGGCCCACAGGCCGTACGCACGCCCGAGATGCGAACGGCATTCGGGTCCGCGCGTGCGCGGGCGTAGAGTCTCCTGTTGGCCCTCACCCCGGCCGCCCGCCATCGGGCGGACGGGACACCAGGTCGGACCACCTCTTTTCGTAACACCCGGGGGTGTGCGGAGCGGACGAAGACGCCCGCACCGCACGCCGCCAGACCGGGCCGCCCGCCGGGCGGACCGGTTACCGATCGGTAGAGATGACGGATCTCCGAGCGCGGTAGCACGATGGAGGCGGCGCGACACACCTCAGTTTCGACCGACAGTGAAGGAACAGCGTGGCTTCCGGATCCGATCGCAACCCGATCATCATTGGCGGCCTTCCGAGTCAGGTCCCGGACTTCGATCCCGAGGAGACCGCGGAATGGCTGGAGTCGCTCGATGCGGCCATCGACGAGCGGGGGCGTGAGCGTGCCCGTTACCTGATGCTGCGGCTGATCGAGCGCGCCCGCGAGAAGCGTGTCGCCGTGCCCGAGATGCGCAGCACGGACTACGTCAACACCATCGCGACCAAGGACGAACCGTTCTTCCCCGGCAACGAGGAGATCGAGCGGAAGATCCTCAACGCGACCCGGTGGAACGCGGCCGTCATGGTCTCCCGGGCGCAGCGCCCGGGCATCGGCGTCGGTGGCCACATCGCCACCTTCGCCTCCTCCGCGTCTCTGTACGACGTCGGCTTCAACTACTTCTTCCGCGGCAAGGACGGCGAGGGCGAGTCCGGCGACCAGGTCTTCTTCCAGGGCCACGCCTCCCCCGGCATCTACGCCCGCGCCTTCCTGCTGGACCGGCTCACCGAGCAGCAGCTCGACGCGTTCCGCCAGGAGAAGTCGAAGGCCCCGTACGGCCTCTCCAGCTACCCGCACCCGCGGCTGATGCCGGACTTCTGGGAGTTCCCGACCGTCTCGATGGGCCTCGGCCCGCTCGGCGCGATCTACCAGGCCCGGATGAACCGCTACCTGGAGCACCGCGGGATCAAGGACACCTCCGACTCGCAGGTCTACGCCTTCCTCGGCGACGGCGAGATGGACGAGCCCGAGTCGCTCGGCCAGCTGTCGCTGGCCGCCCGCGAGGGCCTGGACAACCTGACCTTCGTGGTCAACTGCAACCTGCAGCGCCTGGACGGCCCGGTCCGCGGCAACGGCAAGATCATCCAGGAGCTGGAGTCCCAGTTCCGGGGCGCCGGCTGGAACGTGATCAAGCTGGTCTGGGACCGCAGCTGGGACCCGCTGCTCGCGCAGGACCGCGACGGCGTCCTGGTCAACAAGCTGAACACCACGGTGGACGGCCAGTTCCAGACCTACGCCACCGAGACCGGCCAGTACATCCGCGAGCACTTCTTCGGCGGCGACCTGCGCCTGCGCGCCATGGTCGAGAACATGACCGACCAGCAGATCCAGCACCTGGGTCGCGGCGGCCACGACCACAAGAAGATCTACGCGGCGTTCAAGGCGGCCCGCGAGCACAAGGGCCAGCCGACGGTCATCCTCGCCCAGACGGTCAAGGGCTGGACGCTGGGCCCCAACTTCGAGGGCCGCAACGCCACCCACCAGATGAAGAAGCTGACGGTCGAGGACCTGAAGCGCTTCCGCGACCGGCTGCACCTGCCGATCACCGACAAGCAGCTGGAGGAGGGCTACCCGCCCTACTACCACCCGGGTCGCGACTCGGAGGAGATCCAGTACATGCACGACCGCCGGGAGGAGCTGGGCGGCTACGTGCCGACCCGCAAGGTCCGCCCGCGGAAGCTGGAGCTGCCCGGCGACGACGCGTACAAGGCGGTCAAGAAGGGTTCCGGCAACCAGACCATCGCCACCACCATGGCGTTCGTCCGGGTGCTCAAGGACCTCATGCGGGACAAGGGCATCGGCAACCGCTTCGTGCCGATCGCGCCGGACGAGTACCGCACCTTCGGCATGGACTCGCTCTTCCCGTCGGCGAAGATCTACAACCCGCTCGGCCAGACCTACGAGTCGGTCGACCGGGACCTCCTCCTCGCCTACAAGGAGTCGCCGACCGGCCAGATGCTGCACGACGGCATCTCCGAGGCGGGCTGCACCGCCTCGCTGATCGCCGCCGGCTCGTCCTACGCCACCCACGGCGAGCCGCTGATCCCGGTGTACGTCTTCTACTCGATGTTCGGGTTCCAGCGCACCGGCGACCAGTTCTGGCAGATGGCCGACCAGCTGGCCCGCGGCTTCGTGATCGGCGCCACCGCCGGCCGCACCACGCTGACCGGTGAGGGCCTGCAGCACGCCGACGGCCACTCGCACCTGCTGGCCTCGACCAACCCGGGTGTCGTCGCGTACGACCCGGCGTACGGCTTCGAGATCGCGCACATCGTCCAGGACGGTCTGCGGCGGATGTACGGCTCCAGCGCCGAGCACCCGCACGGCGAGGACGTGTTCTACTACATGACCGTCTACAACGAGCCGATCAAGATGCCGGCCGAGCCCGAGAACGTGGACGTCGAGGGCATCCTCAAGGGTCTGCACAAGTACGCGCCGGGCACCGCCGGCCAGATCCCTGCCCAGATCCTCGCCTCCGGCGTGGCCGTGCCGTGGGCCCTGGAGGCCCAGCGCATCCTCGCCGAGGAGTGGAACGTCAAGGCCGACGTCTGGTCCGCGACCTCCTGGAACGAGCTGCGCCGCGACGCGGTGGAGGCCGAGGAGTTCAACCTGCTGCACCCCGAGGAGCAGCAGCGCGTGCCGTACGTCACCCAGAAGCTCCAGGGCGCCGAGGGCCCGGTCGTCGCGGTGTCCGACTGGATGCGCGCGGTGCCGGACCAGATCGCCCGCTGGGTGCCGGGTCAGTACCAGTCGCTGGGCGCCGACGGCTTCGGCTTCGCCGACACCCGTGGCGCGGCCCGTCGCTTCTTCCACATCGACGCGCAGTCGGTCGTCCTGGGGGTGCTCACCGAGCTCGCCAAGCAGGGCAAGATCGACCGCTCGGCGCTGAAGGACGCGATCGACCGCTACCAGCTGCTGGACGTGGCCGCGGCCGACCCGGGTGCCGCCGGCGGCGAGGCCTGATCAGCCCGTAGGCACTGAGGGGCCGGACTCCCGTCGGGGGTCCGGCCCTTCGGCGTTCGCCGTGGCGCGGCCCTCCGTTCGGTCCCCGGAACAGCACGACGGCCCCGGACTCCGACGAGTCCGGGGCCGTGGCGCGGCGGGGCCGGTCAGATGTGCACGGCCGGGCCCGCGTCGGTGGCGCCGCGGCGGGTGAGCAGGCCGAGCACGGCGGCGCCGAAGGCCACCACGGCGGCCACCGCGAAGGCCAGCGACATGCCGCTGACGAAGGACTCGTGGACGGCGCCGGCCATCGCGTCCACCGCCTGCTGCGGGGTGCCGGCCGGGGCCGGCGGGGCGATGCCCAGCTGGGCGGCCTGCTTGAGGCCCTCGCCCGCCTCGCCCTCCACCGGCGGCAGACCGGCCTTGGCCCAGTTGCCCGGCAGGACGTCGCCGACCTTGGCGGCCATCAGCGCGCCCAGCACCGCGGTGCCGAGGCTGCCGCCGACCTGCATCGCGGCCTGCTGGAGGCCGCCGGCCACGCCGGACAGCTCCAGCGGGGCGTTGCCGACGATCACCTCGGTGGCGCCGACCATGACCGGGCTGATGCCCAGGCCCATCAGGACGAACCAGAGCGACATCACGCCGTTGCCGGAGCCGGTGTCCAGGGTGGACATGCCGAACATCGCGGTGGTGGTGATCAGCATGCCGGCCACGATCGGGATGCGCGGGCCCAGCTTGCCGATCGCCAGGCCGGCCAGCGGCGAGCCGATGATCATCATGCCGGTCATCGGCAGCAGGTGGACGCCGGCCTCGACCGGCTTCATCCCGTGCACGTTCTGGAGGTAGAAGGTCACGAAGAAGATCGCACCGAAGAACGCGAAGGCCATCAGCACCATCAGCAGGACGCCCGCCGACAGCGGCACCGAGCGGAACAGGCCGAGCGGGATCAGCGGCTCGCGGGCCTTGCCCTGCCAGAGCGCGAACAGCACCATCAGGACCACCGCGCCGATCAGGAACAGCAGTGTCCGCCCGTCGCCCCAGCCCCACTCGGGGGCCTTGATGATGCCGAAGACCAGCGCGAACATGCCCACCGAGAGCAGCGCGATGCCGGGCAGGTCGAAGGACTTGGCGGCGTTCTCGGCCCGGACGTCCTTGAGGATCCACACGCCCAGCGCCAGCGCGACCAGGCCGACCGGGATGTTGATGAAGAACACCGATTCCCAGTTGACGTGCTCGACCAGCAGGCCGCCGACGATCGGTCCGGCCGCGGTGGAGGCGCCGATCACGCCGCCCCAGATGCCGATCGCCATGTTGAGCTTCTCGGCCGGGAAGGCCCCGCGCAGCAGGCCCAGCGCGGCCGGCTGGAGCAGCGCGCCGAACAGGCCCTGGAGCACCCGGAAGGCGATCACGGTCTGGATGTTGCCGGCGAAGCCGATCGCGGCCGAGGTGACGGCGAAGCCCGCCGCGCCGACCAGGAAGGTGGACTTGTGGCCGAAGCGGTCACCGATCTTGCCGGCGGTGATCAGGAAGACCGCCAGGGCCAGCAGGTAGCCACTGGTGACCCACTGGATCTCGGAGGGCGCCGCGTGCAGCTTCTCCTGGATCACCGGGTTGGCGATGGCGACGATCGTGCCGTCCAGCGCGACCATCATGACGCCGACCGCGACGGTCAGCAGGGTCAGCCAGGGGTGTCCCTTGAGACCGCCCCCCGACGGTGGGTTCGGCGGCGCGTCCGCCTCGGAGTTCTTCACGACGGACTGACTCATCTGGGCCCTCCGGGGGCGTGGCTCGGTGCGGGACATGGGCGTGGCGCCCCGGCCCACCCGTCCCCACAGGTGCCCCGGCCCGACGGGCGCCACCCCGGCAGATTATGTCAGCCTCTGACATTCGGCAAACAGTGACTTCTGACCATCACTGCCATTTGTCAGAGCGCTAAAGTTGTGGTCCCACCCGCCACACCCCAGCGCTCCGGAAGGCCCCCGCCATGGCCGCTCACACCCCCCGCACCACCGGCACCCCGGCGGGCCCCGAACGCGCGCCGGGCCTGCGCGAGCGCAAGAAGCAGCAGACCCGCTACGCCCTGATCCAGGCCGCCCACCTGCTCTTCCTCAGGCAGGGCTTCGCCCACACGACCGTCGACGAGATCGCCTCCGCCGTCGACGTCTCCCAGCGCACCTTCTTCCGCTACTTCGCCAACAAGGACGAGGTCGCGCTCGCCGTGATGGCCGTGGCCGAGGACTACTTCATCGAGTGCCTGCGCCACCGCCCGGCCGAGGAGGCCCCGCTCCAGGCCCTGCGCGCCGCGATCGTCAAGGCCTGGCGCGACCTCGGCAGCGAGGAGTCCGCCGGCCCCGGTTCGATCCACAGCGCCCTGGAGCTCATGCGGATGATCGAGGAGACGCCCCCGCTGCTCGCCGCCCACCTGCGCCGGGTCACCGAACAGGAGCGCCTGGTGGTCCAGGTGCTCGCCGAACGCGAGGGCCTGGACCCGGCCGAGGACCTGCGCCCCGCCGTGCTCGCCGCCGTCTTCGGCAGCCTGCTGCGCGCGGCCCACCTGTCCTGGAGCGCCGAGCACGCACCGGCCGGCCCCGAGGGCATGGTCGCGGTGATCGAGCGCTACTTCGACCAGCTCGGCCCGGCCCTGGCCGGCCACTGGCGCAGCCCCGCGTAGCACCCGGCGCCGCACCCGGGTCATACCGGGGTATCACCCGGTACCCCGGTAGCCCCGCGGAAGTTCGCGCTCCAGTGCGACGACCCGCACGGCCCGCCCTCCTAGGCTGGCCCACGATGAAAACGCCCACCAAAGCCGACGCCCGCGCGTTCGCACTGCGCCAACTGCGCGCCCTGCGGCACCACCTGACCACCCCGAGCGAGGACGAGACCCCGCTGCTCGGCGACTCCCGGCGGCGCTGGGTGCGCCGACTGCCGTACATCGTCGTGATCGCCCTGCAGGGCTCGCTGATCCCCACCGGGATCGCCAACCTGGTCAGTTTCTACGACCTGGTGCTGCCGGTGGCCGCCGCGCTCACCATCGCCCAGACCACGCCGCTGTTCCTCGCCGTCACCCGGCCGCTGACCGCCTGGTGGATCAGCGCCGCCGCCATGGTCGCCACCGCCAGTATCACCGCCCGCCACCACCAGCTGATGGGCAGTTGGCCGTGGACGGCCCCGATGATCATCGCCTACGTCTTCCTGCTGCTCGCGCTCGCGCTGCGGGAGAGCCGGGCCACCGTGGTCTCGGTCTGGGTGGCCACCGTCCTGCTCACCGCGCTCACCACCACCCTCGGCCTGCCCCGCTCCGGCGACGGCACCACCGTGCTGCTGATCGCACTCAGCGGCGCCGCGCTGCTGCTCGGCTGGGCCGTCCGGGACCGCGCCGTGGCCCGCCGGCTGCTCACCGAGCAGGAGCACATCAGCGAGGCCGAACGCGAACGCCGCACCCTGCTGGAGGAACGCGCCCGGATCGCACGGGAGTTGCACGACGTGGTGGCGCACCACATGTCGGTCATCGCGGTGCAGGCGGCCAGCGCGCCGTACCGGATCACCGGGGTGCCGGACGAGGCCGCCGAGGAGTTCACCGCGATAGCCGGCACCGCCCGCGAGTCGCTGGCCGAGATGCGCCGACTGCTCGGCGTGCTGCGCAGCGAGGAGTCCGGCGGGGAGAAGGCACCGCAGCCCGGGGTCGGCCAACTCGCCCAGCTGGTCGAGACGGTGGGCCGGGCCGGGGTGCCGGCCGAGCTGACGGTGGAGCCGGACCTGGTGGACCTGGTGCCGCAGGCCGTCGGCCTGTCCACGTACCGGATCGTGCAGGAGGCGCTGGCCAACGTGGTGCGGCACGCCCCCGGCGCGCGGACCTGGGTGTCGCTGACCGCGGACGGCCCGGCGCTGCTGGTGACGGTGGTCAACGCGCCCCCACCGGAGCACACCGAGTCGCTGGAGGCCTCGGCCGAGGGCACCGGGCAGGGGCTGGTCGGAATGCGTGAACGCGTCCGGCTGGTCGATGGCAGGCTGGACACCGGCCCGCTGCCGGACGGCGGCTTCAAGGTGGCCGCCGTCCTGCCCCTCGACCGTCCAGACACCCCCCGGGAGACCACCGCATGACCATCCGCGTGATCATCGTCGACGACCAGGCCATGGTGCGCGCGGGCTTCGCGGCCCTGCTCAACGCCCAGAGCGACATCGACGTGGTGGGGGACGCGGCGGACGGCGCCCAGGCCCTGGAGGTCAACGGCCGCACCCACCCGGACCTGGTGCTGATGGACGTCCGGATGCCCGTCATGGACGGCCTGGAGGCGGCCCGGCGGCTGCTCGACCCGGCCGTGCCGGGCGCCCACCGGCCCAAGGTGCTGATGCTGACCACCTTCGACGTGGACGACTACGTGTACGAGGCGCTGCGCGCCGGGGCCAGCGGCTTCCTGCTCAAGGACGCCCCGCCGGCCGACCTGATCGCCGCGGTCCGGGTGGTCGCGGCCGGCGAGGCGCTCCTCGCCCCCTCGGTGACCCGCCGGCTGATCGAGGACTTCGCCCGCACCCGCCCGGCCAAGCGCCACGACCCCAAGGTGCGGCTCAACGGCCTGACCCCGCGCGAGACCGAAGTGCTGGAGCTGATCGCCCGCGGCCTGTCCAACCAGGAGATAGCCGCCAAGCTGGTGCTCGCCGAGCAGACCGTCAAGACGCACATCGGGCGCATCCTCGCCAAGCTCGGCCTGCGCGACCGCGCCCAGGCGGTCGTCCTGGCCTACGAGTCCGGCCTGGTGACCCCGGGTCAGTAGCGGCTGACCCCTCTGATACCCGGGTAGCACCCGGGAGTTGGCCCCGCGGTGTGACGTCCGCGGGGCCGTCGCGTTCCTACCTTCCTCCCCATCGGACGCCGAACGGATTCGGCGGCCGAACGGACGAGGGAGGGCAAGGACATGCGCAGGTTTCGGGCCGGACGGGCGATCGCCGCCACCGCGGTGGCGCTGGCGGTCGTACTCGGCGCGGGCGGCTGGGCCGCCGACACCCAGACCCCGGTCACCGGCCCGCCGCCCGGCAGCGCCGCCTGGACGGCCGACTCCTCGCTCGGCCGGCGGCTGCCCGACCCGGCCACCACCACCCCGGCCGGCATCGCCGCGTTCTTCGCCGAGCTGACCCCGGCCGCGCAGGACGCCCTGGCCGTCCGGCACCCGCTGGTGGTCGGCAACCTGGACGGCGCCCCGGTCGCCCTCCGCTACCGGGCCAACGCCCTGGCCCTGACCGCCGAGCGCACCCGCGAACTCGCCCGGGCCACCGACCCCGCCCTCACCCCGCAGGACCACGAGGCCGCCCGCACCCGCGCCGAGCGCTACCGCGCCCTGCTGGACGGCGGCCGGCGGATCCTCGCCTTCGACCCGCGCGGCCGCGGCCAGGTCGCCGAGGTGTACGGCGACCTCGCCACCGCCCGCCGCACCGCCGTGATCGTCCCCGGCTCGGACATCGACCTGCTCCGCTTCGACCGCACGTCCGGCCCGTACGGCACCCCCGCCGGCATGGCCCGCGCGCTCCTGGACGCCACCGACGGGCGGACCGCCGTGATCGCCTGGGCCGGCTACACCACCCCGCTCGGCCTCGGCCCGGACGCCGCCACCGAGGACCTGGCCCGGGCCGGCGCCCCCCGCCTCACCCGGCTGCTCGACGGACTCGCCGTCACCACCCGCCCGCAGGCCCCGCCCACCGTGTTCTGCCACAGCTACGGCTCGGTCGTCTGCGGCCTGGCCCGCCCCACCCCCGCGCAGGCCTCCGGCGTGGTGGTGCTCGGCTCGCCCGGCATGGGCATCGGCTCGGCCGCCGACCTCGACCCGGGCGTCCCGCTCTGGGCCACCGCCCGCAACGACTCCGACTGGATCGGCGACGTGCCCAACGTCCGGCTGTTCGGCCTCGGCCACGGCGCCGACCCGACCGCCCCCGGCTTCGGCGCCCGCCCGCTGCCCGCCACCGGATCCCGCGGCCACGACGGCTACTTCGCCCCCGGCACCGCCTCCCTCGCCGCCTACGCCGCCGTCGCGCTCGGCCGCGCCTGACCGCCCGCACCGGAAGGAGCACCACCATGGCCAGCACCCTCGCCCCCCGGCCCCGCACCGCGGAGCCCCGCACCCCCCGGCCCCGCACGCCCCGGCCGCTCACCGCGCTGCGCCGCGCCGCCGCGCGGGTCGACGCGAAGACCCCGGCCCACCGCGACCGCGCCCTGGACGGGCTGCGCGCCCTCGCCCTGCTCGCCGTACCGGTCGGCCACTGGATGCTCGGCGGCCTCACCCGCTCCCCCGACGGCGCCCTGCACAACACCAGCCCGCTCTCCACCCTCGGCTTCTTCGCCCCGCTCAGCTGGGTGCTCCAGATGCTCGGGGTGTTCTTCCTGGTCGGCGGCCACTCCTCGGTCCGCTCACTGGAGCGGGCCCGGGCCAGGGGCGTGACGTACGGCGGCTGGCTGCGGGCCCGTACCGTCCGGCTGCTGCGCCCGGTGCTCGGGGTGACGGCCGTCTGGGCGGCGCTGATCCCGCTGCTGCCCGCGCTCGGCGTCCCCGCGGACACCCTGCGCACCGGTGCCACCCTGGTGGTGCAGCCGCTCTGGTACATCGGGGTCTACCTGGGGCTGACCGCGCTCACCCCGCTCTGCGTGGCCGCCGGGCGCCGGCTGGGCGGCTGGTCGGCGGGCCTGCTGGTGGCCTCGGTCGCCGCCGTCGACCTGCTGCGCTACGGGCCGTGGGCCGGGGCGGTGCCGTCCTGGGTCGCGCTGCTGAACATCCTGCCGGGCTGGCTGTTCGGCTACCAGCTGGGCGTGCTCTGGGCGCAGGGCCGGCTCGGCCGCCCGGCGGCCCGGTTGCTGCTGCTCGGCGGCGGCGCGCTGTTCGCCGCGCTGCTGCTGGTCTTCCACTACCCGGCCAGCATGGTCGGCGTGCCCGGGGCCGAGCGCACCAACTCGCACCCGCCGTCCCTGCTGGTGCTCGCCCTGGCGGCGTTCCAGTGCGGCGCCGCGGTGCTGCTGCGGGAGCGGCTGGGCCGGCTGCTGACACGGCGTCCGCTGCTCTGGCTGCCGGTCGTGGTGGTCAACCTGTCGGCGATGACCATCTTCTGCTGGCACCAGAGCGCGATGCTCGCGGTCGCCGTGCCGGGCGCGGCCGGCCTGGGCGCCGTCCCGGGGCTGACCACCGCGCCGGACTCGCTCGGCTGGGTGGCCGCCAGGCTGGCGCTGCTGCCGCTGTTCGCCGCCGTGCTGGTGGCGCTCGGATGGTTCACCCGCCGGTTCGACGGCCCGTGGACGGCCTTCTCCCGGGGCGGCAAGGCGGTGGCCGGCGCCGCGGCGGCGCTCTTCGCGGCGTACGCGCTGGGCGTGGTGTGACGGCCCACCGGGTGCGGGCCGCTCCGGGCGGCGGAGCACGGCGTGCCGCAGGGGCGCGGGCCGATCGGTCCGCGCCCCTGCGGCGCGCTGTCGGTGTCCTGCCCTACCCTGCCGCCATGGTGACGTTCGACGAGTTCCGCACGATGGCGCTGGCCCTGCCGGAAGCCGCCCAGGAGCCGACCTGGGACATCGAGACGCTGCGGGTCCGCGGCCGGATCTTCGCGATGGGCGCGCCCGACGGGGACCGGGTCACCGTCAAGGCCTCCCCCGAGGACCAGGCCGAACTGCTCGCCGCCGAACCCGAGGTGTTCTCCTCCGCCCCGTACGTCGGACGGCACGGCTGGGTGAGCGTCCGGCTGGACCTGGTGGACCGGGACGAGCTGCACGACCTCGTCACCGAGGCCTGGCGGCGGACGGCGCCGAAGCGCCTGGTACGCGAGTTCGACGCCTGAACGGGGCCCTGTCGAACGGCCGCACGGGCCACCGTCCGAACCACTGGGAGACGTAGCGCGGACACCCCGGGTTCATGTGATCCATCCCACAGTTTAGGCGTTCCCGTCCTCCCTTCGGGCCCCCTAGGCTTGCGCAGGGAAGTCAGCAGAGCTATCGCACCCTCCGGGCACCGCCCGCGAAACGGTGACGGGCCCCAAGGGAGTTGGTGCGGTGCGCAACCGTCGGCGCTGGAAGCGGGTACTGATCGGGGCGTTCGCCGGCTGCGCGGTGCTCGCCGACGCCGGAGGCGCCGCCGCCGCGGCCGCGGTCTCCTCCGAACAGCTGGCGATCTCCACGCCTCCGGCCGGCAGCGCCGCCTGGGTCCAGGACCACTCCTTCGGCCACTCCCTGCCCGACCCGGCCACCACCACCCCGGCCGCCGCCGCGGCGTTCTTCGCCTCACTCGCGCCCACCGAACTGGACCGGCTGATCCAGCAGTACCCGCTGGTCGTCGGCAACTACGACGGCGCCCCGCTGGACCTGCGCTACCGCGCCAACAGGATCGCCCTGGCCGCCGAGCGCGACCGGGCCCTGGCCCGCGCCGCCGACCGCGAACTGGACTCCGACACCCGCGCGCTGGCCGTCTCCCGCGCCAACGACGTCGAGCACCTGCTCGCCCCCGACCGGCAGGTCCTGGCCTTCGACCCGCGCGGCCGCGGCCTGGTCAGTGAGGTGTGGGGCGACCTCGCCGACGCCGAGCGGATCTCCGTGCTCGTCCCCGGCTCGGACGCCGACCTCGGCCACCACGACCAGGCCGCCGAGCCGCTGCGCTCCCCGGCCGGCATGGCCCGCGCCCTCTACGCCGAGGAACGGCGCCAGGCGCCGAACACCCGGACCGCCGTGATCTCCTGGACCGGCTACGTCACCCCCTCCGGCCTCGGCCCGGACGCCGCCACCTCCCGGCTCGCCGACGTCGCCGCCCCCCGGCTGGAGCGGTTGCTCTCCGGGCTGAAGGAGACCACCCGGCCGGATGCGCCGCCGTCGCTGCTCTGCCACTCGTACGGCTCGGTGGTCTGCGGCACCGCCGCCCCGGAGATCCCGCGCGCGGCGTCCTCACCGTCCGACACCTCCGGCATCACCGACCTGGTGGTCTTCGGCAGCCCCGGCATGGGCGTGCAGAGCACCACCGAACTGGGCGCCGGCGTGCACGTCTGGGCCACCCGCAACCCCAGCGACTGGATCGGCAACGTGCCGTTCCTGGAGGTCGGCGGACTCGGCCACGGTGCCGACCCGGCGGCGAGCGGCTTCGGCTCCGAGCAGATCTCCTCGGCCCGCGCGGCCGGCCACAACGGCTACTTCACCGAGGGCACCGACAGCCTGCGCAACTTCGCGGCGATCTCGCTCGGCCGCTACCAGGACGTGGTCCGGGCCAACCCCGGCTCCTGAGGCCCGCCCCCGGGGGCTCAGGACGGCTGGTCCTGGTACAGCCGCAGGGCGTCCGCCGCCGCCCTGGCCAGCTCGCGCCGGGCGGCCGGCGGGACCAGCACCTCGACGTCCGCGCCGAAGGCCAGCAGCGACCGGACGGCCGCCGGGGCCGGGAAGGCCATCGCCACCTCGGCCCACTCCTCGGGCGGCCCGGCGCCCGCCTCCGGCGGCGGCGCGGTGACCCGGCCGCCGTGGATGCGCAGGAACATGTCCAGCCGTCCGCGCCGGACCCGCACCCGCACCGGCAGGTCCTTCGGCAGCCGCTCCACCTGCTCGCGCAGCACCGCCCAAACGTCACCGAGCCCGACCCCGGCCCGGCGCCGCACCGTCTCCTCGGTGGTGTCGGCGGCCAGCACCCGGTCGGCCCGGAACAGCCTCGGCTCGCCGTGCAGATCGGCCACCAGGTACCAGACCGCCGCCTTGCTCACCAGCCCGTACGGGTCGACGGTGTACTCCACCGGCGCGGGCGTGCCGCCGTGCCGGTAGCGCAGCCGCAGCCGCCGGTCGGCGAAGACGGCGTACTGCAGCTCGCCGAGGTCCGGCCCGGCGGCGGGGCCGACCGCGCCGGGGGTCTGCATCCAGCGGGCCGGGTCGACCAGGATCCGCTCGCTGATCCGCTCGGCGGCCGGCCGGTGCGGGGCCGGCAGCGCCGCCATCACCTTGCGCAGCGCCGAACCGAGCGCCCCGTCCAGCCCGAGGTCGCTGTGCGCGCCCTGGGCGGAGAGCACGAACAGCGCCCTGGCCTCGTCCGCGGTCAGGCCCGTGACGTCGGTGCGGTAGCCGGGCAGCAGGCCGATGCCGCCGTGCCGCCCGCGCTCGGTGAACACCGGCACCCCGGCGGCGGAGAGCGACTCGACGTCGCGGTAGATGGTGCGGACGGACACCTCCAGCCGCTCGGCGAGTTCGGTGGCGGACACCCGGCCGCGGGTCTGGAGCAGCAGCAGGATCGAGAGCAGGCGGTCGGCCTTCATGCCCCAAGAATCCCAGTAATCCTGACGGCAGTTGTCAGGTTTTACTGGGAAATTGCGTTCCGAGCCCGAAAGACCACCCGACACCAGGGAGTTGAGCGCCGATGACCGCCGTCCAGGATGCCCGCCCGCAGTACCTGACCGCCCTCGACCAGCTGGAGAAGCTGTTCGCCACGATCACCCCGGCCGACCTCGACCGGCCCACCCCCTGTACCGAGTTCACCCTGCGTCAGCTGCTGAACCACGTGGTCGGCGGCATCCACCGGTTCGCGTACATGGGCGAGGGCGGCCGCGCCGAGGACGTCGTGGCCGCCGTCGAGGACCCCTCGGACGAGGGCTGGCCGGCCGCGCTGGGCCGGGCCCGCGCCCGGGTCACCGCCGCCTGGGCGGACGACGCCAAGCTCGGCCGCCCGACCGTCGCCCCCTGGGGCGAGGTGCCCGGCGCGGCGGCGGTGGCCGGCTACCTGATGGAGCTGGTGACCCACTCCGGGGACATCGCCGGGAGCCTCGGCAACGGCTTCGCCCTGGACGACGACCTGGCGCGGACCGCGCTGGCCGTCGCCGAGTTCGTGCTGCCGGCCGAACAGCGGGTGCCGGGGGTCCCGTTCGCCGCCGTCCGGCCGGTCGCCGAGGACGCCGACGTGCACACCCGGCTGGCCGCCTGGATGGGCGGTCCGGTATCAACCCGGCACCGGCCCGGCGGCCCGGGGGGCCCGCACCGGCACCCCCCGGGCCGCCGGTCCCGCTACTCGCGCGCCGCCGAGGTGGAGCTCATGTCCGCGTAGCGGTTCCCCGCCACCCGGCCGGCCACCGGCTCCAGCAGCGCCAGCTCCTCGGCGGTCAGCCGCAGCGTCGCCGCCGCGGTGTTCTCGGCGAGCCGGCCGCGCCTGCGGGTGCCCGGGATCGGCACGACGGCCAGCCCGTGCACCTCGGCCCGCTGGTGCACCCAGGCCAGTGCGACCTGGGCGAGCGTCACGCCGCGGGCCGCCGCGATCTTCCGCAGCGGGTCCAGCAGTTCGCCGTTGGCGGCCGCGTTGTCGCCGGTGTAGCGCGGGTGGGAACGGCGGTAGTCGTCCGCCGAGAGCTCCTTGGCGTCCTGGAAGGCGCCGGTCAGGAAGCCCCGCCCGAGCGGCGAGTACGGCACGAAGGCGACGCCCAGCTCCGCCGCGGCCGGGACCGCCGTGCGCTCGACGTCGCGGGCGAACACCGACCACTCGGACTGGAGCGCGGCGATCGGGTGGATCGCGTGCGCCTCGCGCAGCTCCGCCCCGGTCACCTCGGACAGGCCGAGGTGGCGCACCTTGCCGGCCCGCACCAGCTCGGCCATGGCACCGACCGAGTCGGCCAGCGGCACGGCCGGGTCGCGGCGGTGCATGTAGTACAGGTCGATCACGTCCGTGCCGAGGCGGCGCAGCGAGGCGTCCACCGCGGTCCGGATGTACGCCGGGTCGTTGCTGATGCCGCGGACCGCGCCGTCCTCCTCGGAGCGCACGATGGAGAACTTGGTGGCGAGCACCACCTGGTCCCGGTTGGCCCGGACGAAGGGGCCGATCAGCTCCTCGTTGCGGCCGGAGCCGTACATGTCGGCGGTGTCGAAGAGGGTGACACCGGTCGCCAGCGCGGCGTCCAGGGTGGCGAGCGCCTCGCCGGTGTCGGTGGGGCCGTAGAACTCGCTCATGCCCATGCAGCCGAGGCCCTGGACGCCCACCAGCGGGCCGCCGGTGCCGAGTTCGACGGCGGGAAGGACGGTCTGAGTCATGCGCTCTGCTCTTCCTCTCCATGGATGTTCTGGCACTTGGCCGGGATTCCGGCGCCACCGGCGACCTTCCCGGCATAGAGATCGATCTTGTAGTCGAGGACGGCGAGGGTGGCCCGGAGGTCCACGATCCGCTGTCGGACCTCCTCGCGCTGGGCCTCCAGGAGCAGCCGCCGCTCCCCGTAGGTCTGCTCGCCCTGGCGGGCCATGTCCACGTACTTGAGCATGTCCGCCACCGACATGCCGGTCAGCCGCAGCCGGCCCAGGAAGGCCAGCCGGTGCAGATCGGCGTCGGAGTAGCGGCGCTGGCCGCCCGCCGCCCGGTCGACCGGGTCCAGCAGACCGATCCGCTCGTACCAGCGCAGGGTGTGGGTGGTCAGCCCGCTCGCCGCGGCGACCTCGCTGATGGTGTGCCTCGGCCTCGGGTCCGGATCCCCGACGGGGCGGCTGAACACCTCGGAGCAGCTGCGCAGGTCGATCTCGATGCGTGCGGGTGCGGCCATCGCTCGTTTTCCCCCTGTCCTGTACGACGTGAACGACGCTACCGAGTTGGAGTGCACTCCAAGCAAGCCCGACACCCGGGTGGCTCCACCACCACCTTCTCCGCGGAATTTCCCGGCGACTACAGTCGGATCCCATGGAGAGCTTGCGGATGATCGAGAACTGGCCGGTGCCCCATGCCGCGGCGGCGGTGGTCCGGGGGGCGGACGGCGCGGTCCTGGGCGCGCACGGGCCGCAGCAGCACCTGTTCCCGCTCGCCTCGGTGACCAAGCTGCTCACCTCGTACGCGGCGCTGGTCGCCGTCGAGGAGGGCGTGTTCGAGCTGGACGACCCGGCCGGTCCGGCCGGCTCGACCGTCCGCCACCTGCTCGCGCACACCTCCGGACTGGGCTTCGACGAGCACCGGGTGTTCGCCGAGCCCGGCAACCGCCGGCTCTACTCCAACGCGGGCTTCGACGTGCTGGCCCGGACGCTGTCCGAGGCCGCCGGGATCGAGTTCTCCCGCTACGCCGCCGAGGCGGTGTTCGAGCCGCTGGGCATGACGGACACCCTGATCAACACCGCGCACAAGTCCCCGGCCGGCGCCGGCGGCCTGTCCACCGTCGCCGACCTCGCCCGGTTCGCCGCCGAGCTGCAGGCACCCAAGCTGCTGGACCCGTCCACGCTCCGGCAGGCCACCCGCGAGGTCGCCTTCCCCGGCGCCGGCGGCGTGCTGCCCGGCTACGGCCACCAGCGCCCGAACGACTGGGGCCTCGGCTTCGAGATCCGCGACGGCAAGAGCCCGCACTGGACCGGCGCCGCCAACTCCCCCGGAACCTTCGGGCACTTCGGCCAGTCCGGCACCTTCCTGTGGGTCGACCCGCGGGCCGGCGCCGCCTGCGTCGCGCTCACCGACCGGGACTTCGGGCCGTGGGCGGTCGAGGCCTGGCCGGCCTTCTCCGACGCGGTGCTCGAAGAACTCCCGAAGCGCTGAGCCGCTAACCGTAGGAGACCGGCGAGTGCATCTCCCAGAGCAGGAGTTCGGCGCCGGTCTCCCCCGCCGCCGGGTCGGCGAAGGCCTCGCCGGTGATCCGCACACTGTCGCCCGGAACCATCGAGCGGCCGCCGCCCTTGGGCCCCGGGACGGTCCGGTAGCCCAGCGAGCCGGCGGTCAGGTGGGCGTACCGCCAGGGCGCCCCGGGCAGTAGCGGCAGCGGCTGCCACGGCCCGGCGGTGGCCAGCCAGAGCGCGGCGTCGCCGCGGCGCAGCCGCAGGGCGTCCGTCCCGGCGTCGCGCTCCAGCCCGGAGGCGAGCAGCGTCAACCCGCCGTCCGCCGGTTCCACCTTGCGCAGGCCGTAGGCGGGGGGCGCGTCGAACTCGTCCGGCTGGAGCCACATCTGGACGAAGCGGACCGGCCCGGTGGCGCCGCCGACGTTGCGCTCGGTGTGGCTGACCCCGGAACCGGCGCTGAGGTGCTGGACCATCCCGGGTCGGACCACCCCGCTGTGGCCGTAAGAATCGCGGTGGGCGAGCGCGCCCTCCAGCACCCAGGTGAGGATCTCGGTGTCGCGGTGCTTGTGCTCCTCGAATCCGGCGCCGGGGGCGAGGAGTTCCTCGTTGCACGCGAGCAGCGCCCCGAAGTGGGTGTTCTTCGGGTCGTAGTGGCCGGAGAAGGAGAACGCGTGCCTGGTCTCGACGCCCTCGGCCGGGACGGAGCGGTAGCGCTCGGCGGTGCGGCGCAGGTCGGCACGGGGGCGGTCGGGGGCTTCGGTCACGCCCCCACCGTAGTGGCTGGGCCCGCGGTGTGACTCCTGCCACCGCGCCACCGTGCCGGGGGGGTGTGCACGAGCAGTCACTCGCGTGAGGCAGTCTTGTCCTTGTGCCAGCCGCCTCCGCGAACTCCAAGAGCGAACCCAGTCCCAGCCCCGCACCCGACCCCGCCGGAAAGGGCCCGGCCCCCCGGTCGGCCCGTGACCGCCCCGGCCGTGCGGCGCCCCGCCTGACCGCCCAGGAGCGCAGAAACGCCGCCGAACGCGCCGAGCGCCGGGCGGCGACGCTCAAGCGGCTGGAGAAGTCCTCCGGCAAGCTGGCCACCGCCGCGATCTCGCGGATGGACGACCAGCTCGGCTGGTACCGGCGGATGCCGCCGGAGCACCGCTCCTGGATCGGCCTGGTGGCCCAGGCCGGCATCGCCGCCTTCACCGAGTGGTACCGCCACCCCGACACCGCCCAGGCGATCTCCACCGACGTCTTCGGCACCGCTCCGCGCGAACTGACCAGGGCGATCACCCTGCGCCAGACCGTCGAGCTGATCCGCACCACGATCGAGGTGATGGAGGAGGCCATCGAGGAGGTGGCCGCCCCCGGCGACGAGGCGGACATGCGCGAGTCGGTGCTGGTCTACGCCCGGGAGATCGCCTTCGCGACCGCCCAGGTGTACGCCCAGGCCGCCGAGGCACGCGGCGCCTGGGACGCCCGGCTGGAGGCACTGGTGGTCAACTCGCTGCTGTCCGGCGACGCCGACGAGGGCGTGCTCTCCCGCGCCGCCGCACTCGGCTGGGGCCAGCCCAGCCAGGTCCGGGTGGTGATGGGCAGCGCGCCGGACGGCGACAGCGAGCTGGTGGTCGAGGCGATCCGCCGGGCCGCCCGGTACGCCAAGCTGAACGTGCTGACCGGGGTGCTGGGCAAGCGCCTGGTGGTCGTGGTCGGCGGCGAGAAGGAGCCGGTGCACGCGGCCCGGGCGCTGATCGGCCAGTTCGCGCCGGGCCCGGTGGTGGTCGGCCCGACCGTGCCCGACCTGCTCTCCGCGACCCGCTCGGCCCACGCCGCCGCGGCCGGCCTGCGGGCCTGCGCCGCCTGGCCGGACGCCCCCCGCCCGGTGCTGGCCGACGACCTGCTGCCCGAGCGGGCGCTGGCCGGCGACCAGGCCGCGCGCCGTCAGCTGGTGGAGGAGATCTACACACCGCTGGACGAGGCCGGGTCCGCCCTGCTGGAGACCCTGAGCGTCTACCTGGAGCAGGCCTCCTCGCTGGAGGGCGCGGCCCGGATGCTCTTTGTCCACCCCAACACGGTGCGCTACCGGCTGCGACGTGTGACTGACGTCACGGGGTACGCCCCCTCCGACGTACGTTCGGCGTTCACCCTGCGGATCGCACTGGCCCTCGGCCGGTTGGGCGCCGTCGGGGAGCCCGGCTGAGCCGGAGTGTAGGAACCGCACAATCAGGGATGGTTTTCTTCGTTACCGTCGCCTACCCGCCCCTGGGCGCCTGGCGAGAGAGGGTTGAACCGTGCTCGTAATCGTCGCCCCTGGACAGGGTGCTCAGTCCCCCGGTTTCCTCAGCCCCTGGCTGGAGCTCGACGGCGTCGCCGACCGCCTGCGCGGCTGGTCGGAGGTCGCCGGGCTCGACCTGGTGCACGCCGGTACCGAGGCGTCCGCCGAGGAGATCAAGGACACCGCCGTCGCCCAGCCGCTGCTGGTCGCGGCAGGTCTGGTGACCGCCCGGGAGCTGTTCCCGGACGAGGACGCCGCCCGCAAGCTGGTCGGCGCCGTGGCCGGTCACAGCGTCGGTGAGATCACCGCCGCCGCCGGCGCCGGGGTGCTCGGCGCCCACGACGCGCTGACCTTCGTGCGTGAGCGCGGCCGGGCCATGGCCGAGGCCGCCGCCGTCACCGAGACCGGCATGCTCGCCGTGCTCGGCGGCGAGCCGGAGGAGGTCGCGGCGAAGCTGGCCGAGCACGGTCTGACCGCGGCCAACAACAACGGCGGCGGCCAGATCGTCGCCGCCGGCACGCTGGACCAGCTGGAGGCGCTGAAGGCGGACCCGCCGGCCCGCGCCAAGCTGATCGCCCTCAAGGTGGCCGGCGCCTTCCACACCGAGCACATGGCCCCGGGCGTCGAGCGGCTGGCCCAGCTGGCCCCGACGCTGACCGCGGCCGACCCGCTGGTCCGCTACGTCTCCAACAGGGACGGCGCGGTCGTGGACACCGGTGCCGAGGTGCTCGCGCGCCTGGTCTCGCAGGTCTCCAACCCCGTCCGCTGGGACCTCTGCATGGAGACCCTCGGGCAGCTGGGTGCGACGGCCGTGATCGAGCTGTCCCCCGCCGGCACCCTCACGGGGCTGCTCAAGCGCAACCTCAAGGGTGTGGCCACGCTCGCCCTCAAGACCCCCGCCGATCTGGACAAGGCCCGCGAGCTCGTTGCGGAGCACGGCGGTCAGGAGCAGGAGACCCAGGCATGACCAAGCCCCAGATCCGTCCGGTGAGCGGCGCGCAGTACTCGCGCATCCTCGGCGTCGGCGGCTACCGCCCGGTCCGGGTGATCCCCAACTCCGAGGTCCTGGAGTGGATCGACTCCTCGGACGAGTGGATCCGCACCCGCAGCGGGATCGCCGAGCGCCGCTGGGCCGGCCCGGAGGAGTCCGTCGCCGAGATGTCGGTCCAGGCGGCCGGCAAGGCCATCGCCCAGGCCGGGATCTCCGCCGAGCAGATCGGCGGCGTGATCGTCTCGACCGTCTCGCACCTCAAGCAGACCCCCGCGATCGCCACCGAGATCTCCGAGCGGCTCGGCTGCGGCAACGCCCCGGCCTTCGACATCTCGGCCGCCTGTGCCGGCTTCGGCTACGGCCTTGGCCTGGCCGACGGCATGATCCGCGGCGGCAACGCCGACTACGTGCTGGTCATCGGCGTCGAGCGGCTCAGCGACCTGACCGACCAGTCGGACCGCTCCACCGCCTTCATCTTCGGTGACGGCGCCGGCGCCGCGATCGTCGGCCCGTCGGACACCCCCGGCATCGGCAAGCTGATCTGGGGCTCGGACGGCTCGCAGGCCGACCTCATCACCCAGACCCAGGCCTGGGACACCGCCTTCGCCAAGTCCGACGCGATCAACGGCGCGGGCGAGGAGACCAAGTGGCCGGCCCTGAGGATGGACGGCCAGCCGGTCTTCCGCTGGGCGGTCTGGGAGATGGCCAAGGTGGCCCAGCAGGCGCTGGACGCCGCCGGGATCACCGCCGACCAGCTCGGCGCGTTCATCCCCCACCAGGCCAACATGCGGATCACGGATGCCATGATCAAGGCGCTCAAGCTGCCGGAGTCGGTACCCGTCGCCCGCGACATCGCCGAGACCGGCAACACTTCCGCGGCCTCCATCCCGCTGGCGATGGAACGCATGCTGGAGAGCGGTGAGGCCCACAGCGGGGACCTGGCCCTGATCATCGGGTTCGGGGCGGGTCTCGTGTACGCCGCAGCAGTCGTTACTCTCCCCTAGGCGCATTCGCCCAATTCACAAGCCTGTGTCCGGCCGCCGGCCGGACACGCTCAACACCGTAGAGGAGCAGCCAGTATGGCTACCCAGGAAGAGGTCCTGGAAGGTCTCGCCGAGATCGTCAACGAGATCGCCGGCATCCCGACCGAGGACGTCCAGCTCGACAAGTCCTTCACCGACGACCTGGACGTCGACTCGCTGTCCATGGTCGAGGTCGTCGTGGCCGCCGAGGAGCGCTTCGACGTCAAGATCCCGGACGACGAGGTCAAGAACCTGAAGACCGTCGGCGACGCGGTGAACTACATCCTCAACGCCTGATCGATCGACCAGTTCGACTCGGCCAGCCCGTCCGGCGTCCCGTACGCCGGCGAAGGCTGACCGGTCGGCCGGGCTCATCGAGCCTGGCCGACCCCGCCGGCCGGGACGCCCCCACACGGGGCGCCCGGCCGGGCCCTTCCTCGGCACGCCGCCGACCCCCCGCACACGTGAGAGAAGAAGAAACCAGTGACCGCTGAAAACCGCACCGTGGTCGTCACGGGTATCGGCGCCTTCACGCCGCTGGGCGCCGACGCCGCCAGCACCTGGGAGAACCTGGTCGCCGGTCGGTCCGGCGTGGCGGCCCTGACCGAGGAGTGGGCCGAGGACCTGCCGGTGAAGATCGCGGCGAGGACCGCCGTCGAGCCGGGCGAGATCCTGCCCCGCCCGCTGGCCCGCAAGCTGGACCGCTCGGCCCAGTTCGCGCTGATCGCCGCCCGCGAGGCCTGGGCCGACGCCGGCTACGAGACCCCCGCCACCGACGAGTCCTCCAAGCTCGCCCCCGAGCGCCTGGGCGCCGTGATCGCCTCCGGCATCGGCGGCGTGACCACGCTCCTCGACCAGTACGACGTGCTGAAGGAGAAGGGCGCCCGCAAGGTCTCCCCGCACACCGTCCCGATGCTGATGCCCAACTCCCCGGCGGCCAACGTCGGTCTGGAGGTCGGCGCTCGCGCGGGCGTGCACACCCCCGTCTCCGCCTGTGCCTCCGGCGCCGAGGCGATCGGCTACGCGATCGAGATGATCCGTACCGGCCGCGCCGACGTCGTGGTGGCCGGCGGCACCGAGGCGGCGATCCACCCGCTGCCGATCGCCGCGTTCGCCAACATGATGGCGATGTCGAAGAAGAACGACGACCCCCAGCGCGCGTCCCGCCCCTACGACAAGGCCCGCGACGGCTTCGTGCTGGGCGAGGGTGCCGGCGTGGTCGTGCTGGAGTCGGTCGAGCACGCCGAGGCGCGCGGCGCCCGGATCTACTGCGAGGCCGTGGGCCAGGGCCTGTCCTCGGACGCCCACCACATCGCCCAGCCCGAGCCGACCGGCGCCGGCGTGGCCCGCGCGCTGGCCGACCTGTTCGAGCGCAACGAGCTGGACAAGGCCGAGATCGTGCACGTCAACGCGCACGCCACCTCGACCCCGCAGGGCGACACCGCCGAGCTGAAGGCGCTGCGCAAGGAGCTGGGCGACGACCTCGACCACATCGCGGTCTCGGCCACCAAGTCGATGACCGGCCACCTGCTGGGCGGCGCCGGCGGCATCGAGACCGTCGCCACCGTGCTGGCCCTGTACCACCGGATCGCCCCGCCGACCATCAACGTGGACGAGCTGGACGACGACGTGGACGCCGACATCGTCCGTGACGAGGCCCGCAAGCTGCCCGAGGGCCGGATCGCCGCGCTGAACAACTCGTTCGGCTTCGGCGGCCACAACGTGGTGCTGGCCTTCCGCACCCGCTGACGCCCGTGACGAAGGGGCCGGCGCTCTCCTTGAGCGCCGGCCCCTTCGTCGTGCCTGCCCGGTCCGTGCGGGGCGGCCTCAGACCACCTGGTGCAGCCAGCGCACCGGCGCGCCCTCGCCCGCGTACCGGAACGGCTCCAGCTCGTCGTCCCAGGGCTTGCCGAGCAGCCGGGCGATCTCGGCCTCCAGATCGGCCCCCTCGCTGCGGGCGCGCAGCAGGACGGCGCGCAACCGGTCCTCGGGGATCAGGATGTCGCCGTGGATGCCCGTGACGGCGTGGAAGATGCCGAGCGAGGGCGTGCTGCTGTACCGCTCCCCCTCCGCCGTGGCGCAGGGCTCGCTGGTCACCTCGTACCGCATCAGCTGCCAGCCGCGCAGCGCGGAGGCGAGCTTCGAAGCCGTACCGGGCTCCCCCTGCCAGGAGAGCTCGGCACGCCAATGCCCGGGTGCGGCCGGCTGGCGGATCCAGTCCAGGCTCACCCGCACACCGAGCACCCCCGCGACGGCCCACTCGACGTGCGGGCACAGCGCGCGGGGCGCGGAGTGGATGTACAGAACTCCACGTGTCGTCACCGGGACCTCCAGGCTGTGGACGAGGGTCGCCTTCCCCAGCTGCCTCGTGCCTGCAGTTGATCCGCAGTTACTCACGTTAGCCGACATTAAGCTACTAAATTGAGCAAAACGGACAGGCTTTCGCTCAATGCTAGTCGAATCCTCAACGAGGTCCACCCCTCGGCCGGATCTCTCCCCCGAACGGCCCCATCGCCGGCGGGACCACCGTACCGCGCGGCGCCACAGGATGGATGACGCACTTTCGGATCCGGCCGGAATGCGGTAGTGCGGCCGCGACGCCCGCGCCCGAGCGCGCACCGCCGATGCCCGACCGCCCCGCCGCCCGGTGCGGGCGACGGGGCGGTCGGTGACCTGACGGAGCGTCAGCCGTCCAGGCGGACGACCATCTTGCCGGTGTTGACGCCGCGCAGCAGATCGAGGAAGGCCTCGGCGGCGTTCTCGAAACCGTCCACCACGGTCTCCTCGGTGCGCAGTTCACCGGACTTCAGCCAGCCGGCCACCTCCGCGACGAACTGCGGCTGGAGCCCGGCGTGGTCGCCCACCAGCATGCCCTCCAGGCGCAGCCGCTTGCCGATGGCGAGCGCGAGGTTGCGCGGGGCGGCGGGTGCGGCGGTGTCGTTGTACTGGGCGATGGCACCGCAGAGCACCGCGCGGCCGTGCACGTTCAGCGCGCCGATCGCGGCCTCCAGGTGGTCGCCGCCGACGTTGTCGAAGTAGAGGTCGATGCCGTCCGGGGCGGCCTCGGCGAGCTGCTCGGCGACCGGGGCGTCCTTGTAGTTGAAGGCCGCGTCGAAGCCGTACTCCTCCACCAGCCTGGCCACCTTCTGCGCCGAGCCGGCCGAACCGACCACCAGCGAGGCGCCCTTGAGCCTGGCGATCTGGCCGACCAGCGAGCCGACCGCGCCGGCCGCGCCGGAGACGAAGACCTTGTCGCCCTCCTTCAGGGCGCCGACGGCGAGCAGGCCGGCGTAGGCGGTCAGGCCGGGCATGCCGAGCACGCCGAGGTAGGCGGAGAGCGGGGCGGCGGCCGGGTCGACCTTGACCGCGCGCCCGGCGTCCAGGGTCGCGTACTCGCGCCAGCCGAGCCCGTGCAGCACCGCGTCGCCCGGGGCGAAGCCCTCGGCCCCGGAGGCGACGACGTAGCCGACCGCACCGCCGTCCATGGCCCGGCCCAGCTGGAACGGCGGGACGTACGACTTCACGTCGTTCATCCGGCCCCTCATGTACGGGTCCACCGAGAGGTAGGCGTTGCGGACCAGGATCTCGCCCGGGCCGGGGGCCCGGACCGGGGCCTCGACCAGGGCGAAGTCGGTCGGCACCGGCCAGCCCTGCGGGCGGGCGGCGAGGTGCCATTCACGGGCGGTCGCGGGGGCGGCGGCCTGCTCTGCCATCGGGGGCGCTCCTTGCGGTTCGGCTGCGGGTTCAGGTGTGGTTCAGGTGCGGTTTCGACACCTGAAAGGTTGAGCAACTGAAGTAACGATGGGCATGAAAGGTTCATGTTGTCAACTTTTCAGGTAGACTGTCGACCATGGACACCCAGTCGATCCAGGACGCCGCGCCGCAGCCCGACGAGATCACCCGCGAGGTCGTCGACCTGATGGCCAACCTGGTCGCACTGTTCCACCGCGAGTACGAGGAGGCCGCCGCCGCCCGCTCGCTCACCGGCGCCCAGGCCAAGGTGCTCGCGCTGCTGCGGCGCGGCCCGATGCCGATGCGCCAGATCGCCCAGACGCTCAGCTGCGAGCCCTCCAACATCACCGGCATCGTCGACCGGCTCGAATCCCGCGGCTTCGTGACCCGTGAGGCCGACCGGCACGACCGCCGGGTCAAGCTGGTCGCCGCCACCGGCACCGGCTCGGCCGCCTCCGAGGAACTGCGCGAGTCGCTGAACTTCGCCCGCGAGCCACTGGCCGCGCTCGGCCCGGACGAGCGGACGGCGCTGCGCGACCTGCTCCGGCGGATGCTCGCGGGCGCCTCCGGCCCCGGCGCGTGACCAGCATCACAGGACCCGGGGGCCTTCCGCAGGCCCCAGGGGGGTAACCGAACAGCCTCCCGGAACGTCTAACGTTCGAACATCGAACGCGAGAGACCTGAAGACGGGGGGCACGGAGGATGAGCAGCAGCACGCGTCGGCGCCGCTACCTGCGGACCGCCATCGGCCTGGCCGCCGTACTGGTGCTGTCGGTCGTGGGCGCCGGAGCCTGGTTCTACCACCGGCTGGACAACAACATCACCACCTTCGACTCCGGCGGCGTCGCCACCGAGCGCCCGCCGGCACCCGTCCCGGCCAGCCCGGGCGCCTCCGTCCCGGTCAACGTGCTGCTGCTCGGCTCGGACACCCGCGACGAGGGCAACGACTCGCTGGGCGGCGGCGACGAGGGCGTCGGCCACTCGGACACCGCGATCCTGGTGCACGTCTACGCCGACCACAAGCACGCCGTCGGCGTCTCGATCCCCCGCGACACCCTGGTCACCATCCCGTCCTGCAAGCTGCCGAACGGCACCTGGACGACGCCGAAGACCGACCAGATGTTCAACTCCGCCTTCACCGTGGGCCTCGCCGAGAAGGGCAACCCGGCCTGCACCCAGAACACCGTGGAGAAGCTCACCGGGCTGCGGATCGACCACACCGTCGTGGTCGACTTCAAGGGCGCGGCCGCGATGTCCGACGCCGTGGGCGGCGTGGAGGCCTGCGTGCCCAACGACGTCAACCAGTACGGCATACACCTCAAGAAGGGCCTCCAGAAGCTCTCCGGACAGTCCGCGGTGGACTACCTGCGGACGCGCCACGGGATCGGCGACAACTCCGACATCGGTCGGATGAAGCGTCAGCAGGCCTTCCTCTCCTCGATGATCAAGAAGGTCCAGGGCCAGGGCTTCTCACTGCCCACCCTGCTGCCGCTGGCCGACGCGGCCACCAAGTCGCTCACCGTGGACGAGGGGCTGGGCACCGCGATGAAGCTGGTGGACTTCGCCCGTTCGATCCAGGACATCAAGCTCTCCGACGTCTCCTTCGTCACCGCGCCCTGGCGCTTCGCCGGCGACCGAATACGGCTGGTGCAGCCGGACGCCGACGCCCTCTGGAAGCTGCTGCGCGAGGACCGCACCCTGGACGGGCAGAGCACCTCCGGGACGGGCCAGGTGACCTCCTCCCCCGGCGCCGACCCGGGCACCGCCCCCGGCACCCCGCTCACCCCGCTCACCCCGGAGCAGAGCGCGGCGCCGATCACCGTGGTCAACGGGGTCGGCACGCCCGGCCTGGCCGGCTCCGGCGCCGAGACGCTCAAGGCCCGCGGCTTCCGGAACGTCGCGCTCGGCCAGAACACCCCCGGCCAGCAGGCCACCCAGGTCTCCTACGACCCCGCGCTGAAGGCCACCGCCGACCAGGTCGTGGCGCTCTTCCCCGGCGCCAAGGCGGTCGAGGAGCCCGGCTCGGAGGCGATCACCGTCACCCTCGGCGCCGACTTCCGCGCGGCCGGCCCCCGGATCGACCCGGTGACCGCCCCGAGCCCGGAGCCCGGTGCCCCGGCCGGTGCCGCGGCGGGAGCCACCCCGGGCACCGCCCCGAGCGGCGTCCCGGGTGGCATCCCCACCGGCATAGCGGAGAACACCCGCAACGCCGACACCGACCCGTGCGCCAACCTGACCTTCGGCTGACCGGCCGACTGCCGGCCGTGGACCGTGGGCCGTGGGCCGTGGACCGTGGACCGTGGACCGTGGGCAGACCGACCGCTACTGCGGGTCCGGCAACCCGGTGACGACGGCGGTGAGGCGGGTGCCGCGGGGGAAGGCGCCCGCCCCCGCCAGGTCCGCCAGCGCGGCGAGCAGCTTGGCGACGTAACGGCGCTCCAGCGCGATCCCGTGGCGGCGCTCGAACCGCTCGGCGAAGTCGGCCAGCTCGGCCGGGACCCTGCCGTAGCCGCCGCCGTGGTGCCCGTGGTCGATCCGCCAGTTGCCGAACCCGCGCCCGTAGGCGGCCCGGTGCAGCCGGGTGACCTCCGCCTCCAGGTAGCCCTCGCCGCCGCGCAGCACGGCCACCCCGAGCGCCCGCGCGCCCGCCGGCAGACCGGCCGCGATACCGGCCAGGGTGCCGCCGGTGCCGACCGGGCAGCAGACCACGTCCCGCTCGCCGAGACCGGGCAGTTCGGCCGGGATCGCGGCCGCACCGACGGCGGCCAGGGCATTGGAGCCGCCCTCCGGGAGCACCAGGCAGCGGCCCCAGCGACGGAGCGGCGCGTCCGTGCCGTGCTCCCCCTCGGCCCGGCCGGTGGCCTCCCGGTACTCGGCCCGGCTCAGGAACTCCAGCCGCATCCCGGCCGCCTCGGCGGCCCGCAGCGACCAGTTGCGCGGCCGGTCGGCCAGTTCCTCGCCGCGCACCAGCCCGACGCTCTCCAGCCCGAGCGCCCCGGCGGCGGCCGCGACGGCCCGCAGGTGGGTCGAGTAGGCGCCGCCGAAGGTCAGCAGCCGGGTGTGGCCCTGCTCCACGGCGGCGGCCAGGTTGGGCGCCAGCTTGCGCCACTTGTTGCCGGGGACGGTCGGGTGCAGCAGGTCGTCCCGCTTCAGCCGCAGCTCCACCCCGGCCCGGGCGAAGGCCTCGTCGGCGCAGTCCACCAGCGGGGTCGGCAGCAGGGCGGGTTCGAGCATCCGGCCAGCTTACGGGCCCGGACGGCCGGGAGCCCGGCCGCCGGACGGGCGACCGGGCCCCGCGGCCCCGCGGACGGACCGTCACCCCCGTGGACGGTCCGTCAGCCCAGGGCCGCGCTCTCCGCCGCGTGGCCCGCCGTCCGCCAGGCCAGGGCGGTACCGAGCGCGCGCGGGACCGGGCCGGCCGCCGGGGCCAGCTTCGCGATCCGGCCGCGGTGCTCCCGGCGCTCCCTGGAGCCGAGCACCGTACGGAGCTTCCCCGCCGCCACCAGGGCGGTCAGCGCCGCGTCGGCCGGGTCGACCCGGCTGAACGGGCCCGTCAGCGCCCCGGTGACGCGGGCCTCCAGCGCCTTGCGGACCCCGGGGTCGCGCACGGTGACCAGGGTCACCGGGAACAGGCCGGCCACCCGGTGCGGCCGGAGGGTGATCCGGCCGGATTCCGCCAGGCCGTCCCGGACCCGGCGGATCGGCTGGTCGCGCCCGGTGCTCCTGGCGCGGCCGACCCACGAGCTCCAGCTGTGCGGCCGGGTGGCCCTGATCCGGCCCAACAGGTCGGCACTGTACGGGTCGAGGCCGTCCTCGGCGGCGCCGCCGCGGACCCGGGCGACGGCCTTGCGGCCCTCCTCGTACAGCAGGCCCCGGCGCAACAGCTCGGTCAGCGCCGCCGCCTGCAGCAGCAGGTTGAGCGAGGAGTGCTGGGTGGTCCGCCCGCGCCGCGGGTCGTGGGCGAGCAGGTACAGCTTCTCGGGCAGGTTGGCAGGCAGGTCCATCTCGTTCTCCCAGGATCTGGAGGATCTGTGGGTGGCCCGGGCCGCCGCGGTCAGTCCCCGCCGGGACCGCCGCTCTCCGGGCCCTCCTTGGGCGGGCGTCCGCGCCGGGGAAGCCGGGCCGCGCCGCCGGGCATCCGCCCCGCGTCGGTGAGGGCGCGGCGGAGCAGGAACTCGATCTGCGCGTTGGTGCTGCGCAGGTCGTCCGCGGCCCATCGGGCGAGCGCGTCGTGAACTGAAGGGTCCAGTCGCAACAGGAGCTTCTTCCGTTCCGTCGCCAAGGCCTCGCCTTACTGGTAGAGGGAGCCCGTGTTCACGACGGGCTGGGTGCCGCGGTCGCCGCAGAGCACCACCAGGAGGTTGCTCACCATGGCGGCCTTGCGCTCCTCGTCCAGCTCCACGACATCGCGTTCGGCGAGCCGTTCCAGCGCCTCCTCGACCATACCGACGGCGCCCTCGACGATCAGCCTGCGCGCCGCCACCACGGCCCCGGCCTGCTGACGCTGGAGCATCACCTGGGCGACCTCCGGAGCGTACGCGAGCCTGGTGATCCGGGACTCGACGACCCGCACCCCGGCCGCGGCGACCCGGGCGGAGATCTCGGCGGAGAGCTTGCGGGCGATCTCGTCCGCACCGTCGCGCAGCGACAACTGGCCCTCGTGGTGGGCGTCGTACGGGTAGCTGGTGGCGATGTGCCGCACGGCCGTCTCGGTCTGGATGGCGACGAAGTCGGCGTAGTCGTCCACCTCGAAGAGCGCCATCGCGGTGTCCTCGACCTGCCAGACCACCACGGCGGCGATCTCGATCGGGTTGCCGTCCGCGTCGTTGACCTTGGTGGTCTCGGTCTCGTGGTTGCGGATCCGCAGCGATATGTGCCGGCGGTTGGTGAACGGGTTCAGCCAGGTCAGGCCCTCGGCGCGGATGGTGCCCCGGTAGCGCCCGAGCAGCTGGACCACCCGGGCCTGACCGGGCGAGACCACCGTCAGCCCGAACGTCGTCAGCAGTGAGCCGAGCAGCAGCAGCGGCCCGGCGATCACCAGGGCGATGCCCAACCCGCTGGTCTTCGAGGACAGTTGGGCCGCGCCGGCGATGACCGAGCCGACCCCGGCGAGCAGGCCGAACAGTGCGCCGCCGAGCACCGGCAGGCCGGCCGCCCCGGTGATGACCCGTTCGGTGATCCTGGGGACCGGGAGGTCCAGCGCGGGGCCGTCCTCGACGGCGAAAGGCGGTGTGGTCATGGGAGCGACTCCTTCTGCGAGCATCCGCATCCGATGTCAAAGTGATATCACTTTTTTGCCGCACCGCGCCAGGGACCGGCGACGGGCACAGGGGAACGGACGGCCGCCCAGCGGCGACGGGAACGGGGGAGGAACGGCCGCCGAGCGGCGGCGCACGACCGTCGGGGACGGCCCGGCCCGATGCCCACGGGCGGGTGAATTCCGGCGCGCCACACGGGGAAGGGGGTGGCCGCGGCCTAGACTCTGCGACGTCGCAGGCGGTGGGAAGGCGGCGGGCGCCGGCTCGGCGGCCCGCCCGCGAAGGGTCGTACGACACTCGTCGCACATCGAGAAGGTGGGGCGGGTGGGACTCGAACCCACGACCAAGGGATTATGAGTCCCATTCGCAGTTTGATCGGCTTTCGCCGCGCTTCACTGCTCTTCCCTGTCTTCCCAGGTCAGGAGCCCTTTGGCCCCTCAGACCGTCTCCGGCCTTCACTGACTTTCACTCGCCTTCGCTGCCGCTCATTCCCCACAGGATCCCCAACGGCCCTCCGGCAAGAAGGGTGGGCATAGGCAGCCGAGCGGCTGACCTGCAACAACTCCCTCGCCGGAAACCTGGCCCAAGGGAGAGCCTTACCGAGGCAGAGCACTTCCATCTCACATATCCAACGGCATGCGAAGTCCCGTCAGATATTCGATTCGGCGAGAATATCCGACTGCTCATCCGCCCGGAAGGCCTAACGAGCAACGGGGCGAACACTACCGAGCGTGACAGGCTATTTGGGATCGCCTTCATGATGGCTGGCGTAGCGGCAGGTCCCCTTGAGGTCGAGGATCCCGGGGCAAGCGGTGCCGTCCTTGAGGCTGTGGTCGCACTGTTCGAGCTGCGTGTCGCCGAACTGGTCGAGGCGTTCGGCGAGGGCGACTGCTGCGGTCGCGAGGGCCGCCCAGGCTTCGTCTGTGTCGTTGTACGGCCAGTAGGCGGCCCTGGCGGTGGCGAAGGCCGCATGGGCGGTGGCGAGGTCAGGGTTGTGAAGTGTCCAGTGAGCGGTGACTTCGACGAGGTTGGTGAGGTGGACGGTGCGTGGCGGGGTGGCACGCTTGAGATGGCGGAGGGCGATGGCGAGTTCGCTAGCGGTGGCTTCTTCGCCGGGGAACATGTCGTACACGGGGCTCCGCGGGTGAGTGCTGGGCGTGGTGGGCTGCCGGCGAGCGGGCCCGATGGGACGGATGGAACGCGCGTTGGGCGGCCTGGTTGCTAGAGGCCGCGTTGCCGCCTGGAGAGTTCCGCCCGTCGGTTGAGTTCATCAGCGCCAGCTCTGGTTCGGGCGAGGGCTTTATGGTCGACCGGGGCGCTGACGCCCATGGTGGTGTGGATCTGCTCGTAGAGACCGTTCTCCACGATCGTCATGGGCACCTCCCTCCAGTCGGCTGGGCCGATGAGCATGGTGATCTTCGTGATGCGCGCCACAAGCGCGTCACACCGTATTGACCATGTGCCGTTGATGGCCTGGTCTGTGGCCGCCAGAAGGTCTCCCCACAAGAGCACTAGTTCCTCTCGGAGAGCTGTGCGGAAGGTTTCAAGTTCAGGGGTGTCGGTCATTTCGAGTGCTTTCGCGTTCAGGTTCAGAGCAGACCGAGCTGCTGCGAGGCGTCTTCGGTGCGCCTAGGCTGGTGGACCTTGACAAGGTAGCCGCCGCCGGGGGCTTTGCCTGCTTCGTGCCGATCGTTGGCGGTGGCGGTGAGGACCTTGTAGGGGCCTCCCTGATCGAACCAGCCGGGCGGGTAGACGGCGTCTCGGTGGGCACGGAGTTGGGCGCCGCTCTTCCTGGTAGCGCCTTGGGGCAGGGCGGGCAGGTCTCGCCAGCCGGGGTGGGCGTGGTCGAGTGCGTCTTCGACGGCGTCATTGTGGTGCTGGCGGATCGGTCCTTCCCAGGTGCAGGCGAGGCAGGCGCCGCGCCGCTGGAGTTTGTCGTTCTGCCAGCGGTCGAGGCGGGTGGCGGTGTGGCGGCTGGCCGGGGTGGCGGGGCGGGTGCCGCGGAATCCGGGGGCTCCGTAGCCGAGCTGCCAGGTGCTTCGGCGCGCGTTGCGGGGGGTGGAGGCGGGGAGCGCGAGGTGGGCGTTGTGCCGGCTTGTGGCGCCGGTGGCGGTGTGTGCGGTGATCCAGGCGGTGATGGTCGCTGCGCAGGCTTCGGTGTCTACGCCGAGGCCGAGGTCTTGGGTGCCTTCGTAGATGGTCTGGGAGTCAGCGGGGTTGTCGGGGTCGATGTGGAGTGCGCTCCAGCCCCAGTGGTGGGCGGGTGCGTGGGTGATGGTGCAGGTGATGTTCTCGGTGATCTGGATGCTGCTGTTGTCGGGCAGGTCGAGGGTGATCGTGCGGCCGCCGCTGAGGGCGGGGAGGGCGGGGGTGTGGCCGGCGGTCGTGAGGGCGTTCCAGAGGGCTTGTCCGGCGGTGGTCGGGTGGTCGGTGCTGGGGTTGAACGGTGCTGCGAGTCGTCTGTGGAGGTCGTCAAGGTTGGGCACGGTGGGTGGTCACCTTTCCGGGCGGTTTGCCGGGGTGGCGGGTGGGGTGAAGAGGCGCTGCTGGTCGGTGATGGGGGTGCAGTTGGTGGGGCAGGGGGTGTACTTCCATGGGCGGCCGTGGGGGTGGCGGTGTTGTTCGTGGTGGCGGTCGGGGTCGTCGGGGGTGCAGCGGACGGGGAGTTGTCCGCGTGAACCACAGTGCGGGCAGAGGTGGAGGGGGTCGGTGTTGTCGGTGGTGACGGGGTGGGGGTAGGGGCGGGCGGAGCCGTTGACGGGGCGGCCGGTGGTGGGGTCGAAGAGGTGGTACGGGCTGCGGGGGTGGATGGGTAGGGACCACCAGCGGTGGGTGGGGTCGGCGGTGAGAACGTGGCGGGCGTTGTTGATGATGTGGCCGTTGTGGCGGAGGTTGGCCCAGCGGACGTAGGCCCAGCCGTTGCCGTAGTTGCGGTGGTGGATGCGGGTGGCGTGGCGGGCGTGCGCTTCGGGGATGGCGGGGGCTGCTTGTTCGAGTTCGCGGCGGGTGCGGGCGATGACGACCGTGACGAGGTCGAGGGGGAGTTCGGTGAGGTCGATCTCCACGGCGGGTTCCCTTCGTGGGGTGGCGGCCGGTGCTGGTCTGGGGGTGGGACCGGGCCGGTGGGGTGCCGGCCCGGCGTGCGATCAGGGGTCCGGTGTGTCGGGGCTCTGTGCGGGGTGGTGCTGGAGGGTGCCTTGGGTGTCGCCGATCAGGGCGGCGAGGTGGTGCTCTTGTTGAGCATCGGTGGGTCCCTTGGGGTCAGGCGGCGGGCTGGTGGGTGGGGATGCCTTGGCGGAGGCGGGCGTCTTCGGTGAACAGGCGCAGGATCGTTTCGTCGCCGACGGGCGTGGTGTTGCGGGTGTGGGTGTGGTTGGTCCAGGTGCCGTTGGTGCGTTCCCAGATGACCTTGTCGTGGACGACGTGGTCGCCGTCGGTGAAGGCGGCGGGCGCCTGGGGGTAGGGGATTTGGGGGAGGGTGTTGGGGTCGACGTGGCGGTGGGCGATGACGGGCACGATGGTGCTGCCGCTGTGGGACAGGGTGGTGGGGAACTTCCACCAGGTGTCGGGCAGGCTGGTCATGGAGCCGCGGGTGGGCGGGGTGACGGTGCGGGTGGTACGTCGGTATTCGCCCCGGCCTCGGTGCCGGATGCTGGTGACGACGGACTCGTGGCCGGTGGCGGTGTGCACGATGACGTCGCCGCGGCGCAGGAGGCGGGCGGGGAGGTCCATGACGCCGTAGGCGCCGATCCGGCGTTCGGGGTGGCGGGCGGCCGGGCTGTGGGGCCAGTTGGTGACGTAGGTGGCGATGGTGTCGACGAGTTCGGTGACGGCCTTGGCCAGGTTGTTGCGGCGGTCGAGTCTACGGTCGACGAGGGTGACCTGCTCCTGGGGGAGGGCGTTGTTCGGGTCGCCGAGGTAGTGGATGGCGTGGAGGCCGCCGATCCCGGCGGCGTCGCGTTCAACGGTGGCGTGGTTGTCGGTGGTCCAGATGACGGTGTTGTCGGGGAGGGGGATGGCGACCCAGGAGGTGTCGGAGGAGGCGTGACCGTCGCAGGTGGTGGTGATGCCGTGCTGGTGGAGGCCGGTGGTGATCAGTTCGCGCAGGGTGTTCACGATGGGTTCCTTGGCTGGCCCCGGGGGAGGTGGGGGGTGCTCCCCCGGGGTGGGTGTGGTTCGGGTGGTGGGGTGGTTCGCGGGTGGCGTTGGCGGGTCAGTGGGCTGCGGCCGGTTCCCGGGGGCGGGTTAGTTCTGGCTGGTGGATGCGGTGCTGGTCTTGCGGGTGCGGGGCGTGCTGGTGCGGGTGGTCGTCTTCTTCTCGGCGGTGACCTTGGTCGTTGCCTTGCGGGTGGCGGTGGGTTTGGTGCCGGCGGCCTTGGTGGCGGTCTTGCGGGCTCGGGTCGGCTTGTCGGCCGGGGTTCGGGGCGCGGTGGCCGCGCGCTTGCGGGGGGCCTTGGCGTTCGGCTTGGGGGTGTGGGAGGGCTGTGCGGGTGTGGGGTCGGTGGGGGTGTCGGTCTCGCTCGTGTCCGGGGTCGTCGGCGCAGGGGCGGCCGGGTCGGTGGTGTCGGGGGGCGTGGGGCTGTGCGGGTCGGATTCGGTCGGTGCCGGGGTGTCCGGCTGGTTGGTGGTGGTGGTGGTTTCCCAGGGGTGGTGGCCGACGTAGAGGGGCGCGTTGTCGAAGGTGGGCAGCAGGTCGCGGAGGAGCGTGGTGTGGATGAGCTCGGCCGGGTCGCCGTCGAGGCCGTGGAGGTGCATGACGGTGTGGTAGCTGCTGCCGGGGGGGAGGGCGCCGCGCCGGGTGGGCTGGGGCTCCTTGGGGCGGCGGCCGGGGGCGGTGACCCAGAGCTGGAGGGTCACGCCGTCGAGTCGGATTCGGGCGCCGATGCTTCGGCCTTCGTGGTTGGTGAGGCGTTGGATGTCGGGGTCGTCACCGGGGCGTGGGCTGGGGGTGTAGCCGTCGAGGCGGGTCGCGAGGTCCTGGAAGGTGGTGGTGAGGGTGGTGGCGGTGAGAAGCACGGGGTGTGGTCCCTTCGCGGGTGGGGTGAACCCAACCCGCAGTGTTTAGGTTTTATACTCAATTGGGGCGGCATTATCGGCGCGCCAATCCGGCCCGGCCGGATTCAAGTTTGGATTCCTGTCGCGAGCGAGCCCCTCCGCGGACCCCCTCTTTCATGTTTATATTTTATACTCATTCACATTGGGTATCCACTCCTCTTTCCCATGGTCAGGCCGCCTTGTCCGCCGCGACTCCGGCGAGCATCGCCTCTGCTCTGCCGACGGCGGCGATCATCGTCGCACCGCCAAGCAGGTTGTCCCGGTGCCTGAAGAGCGCGGCCTTCTCCTCCAGGGCAAGGCGCTCGGTGTCGCCCTCGGCGAGCACGTCCCCGCGCCAGACGGTGGTGTTCGGGCCGAGCCCCCAGAGGATCATGTTGACGGCCTCGCCGGCTGCGGCGATCGGGTCGATGTCGTTCAGGTGCCAGCGACAGGTGGCCGGGTCGATCCGGTGCTCCCGCAGGACCTGGGCTGCGGCGCGGATCATCCCGCCGGTGCCTCCCACGGGGTCGCAGAGGCTGTACCCGGGCTGGATGTCGGAGCAGTCGCCGAGCTGCATGCGGGCCATGAGCTCGCAGAGCTCCGGCGGGGTGTGGTGCTCCCCCAGCCCCTCCCTGGAGCCCTTGCTGCGCAGCGTGGTGACCATCCAGGACATCAGGTCGCACTCGGCGAGGTCGTAGGGGTCGCTGGAGCCGGTGACGGTGAGCAGGCCGCTCGTGATCGCGGCGTGGGCGACGGCGCGTACGCAGGCGAGTTCGTGCTTGCTCAGGGCCTCTTCCGTCCAGGAGGCGATCGGTGCGGCCCGGTGGACGAGGTCGGGGCGGCGCATCCACCAGTGGGCCCAGCATTCGCGGAGCAGCCGGACGAGGTCGGTGGGGCTCAGGCCGAGCATCCAGTCGGCCTGCTTCGGGGCGTCCGGGCCCTTGAGGGGCCACAGGGCGAGGGCCGCGACCACGCCGACGGGGATCTCCATCCGACTTCCGCCGTGGTGGCTGTGCCAGGCGCGGGCAGCGGCCTCGGCTATGCGCTGCGCCGCCTCGTGCGCTCGGACGCCGGACGACACCGGGAAGGTCCGGAGCTTCGGCTTCGGCGCGGACGGGGGCGCCGGCGGGGCGGCTTCCAGGCCGGGGATGGCCACGGGGGCCGGGTGCGCGGGGGCGGTTCGCCGGTCGGCGGCGGGCGCAGCCGCGATGCGCAGCCGCGGCTGCGCCTGGGCCGGGCGGGGCTCCTCGTCGTCGGGCTGGGCGAACAGGTCGAGCTGCTGAGACCGCTTCATAACGGTTTGTCCTCTGTTTTTGGGCATGGAAAGGCCAGGCCGGTGGGCTGCGACCGGCCGGGCCGCGTGGATGTGCTGGGGAGGGGTTCAGTCGGCGGAGCCTTCCCGCGCCGGGCCTATCCGGCGGGAGATCCGGGCTCCGCCTGGACGGCGCGAGGGGTGTTCACCACTCCAGGTCGAGGGCGCCGTCGTCGGTCTCCAGGGCCCGGACCCGCTGCTTGTGCTGTTCGGCGGTGATGAGGCGGGCGTCGAGCTGGGCGTCGAACAGGCGCCGGATGGCCGGCCGGGCCTTGCCGCGGGCTGCGGCGACGCGCTGCTCGTCGCCGCTGATCACGGCGAGCCGCCATGTGGCCTGCCGGGCGATGGCCATTCCCGCGAGGTCCCTGAGGTGGAGCCGGGTGGCCTGGTCGAGGGCGGCGGGCCGGGTGTCGTCGGGTGTCCGGTCGCTGCCCGTGCTGGGGAGGGACGGGGGATGGGTGGGGCTCTGGGCCCCGGCTCTTCTCGGCGTAGAACGGTTCAGGGCGTGGAGCAGGTGGGCGGCGGCGCGCCCGTACTGGCCGGACAGGTGCAGCGCGGTGTAGGTGTAGACGGCCACGACGGCCTCATCGGCGAGTTGCGCCCTGTACTGCTCCGGGCTCAGGTCCGACTCCTCCTGCGGCCGGTGGTCGTAGCCGCTGCTGAGGACGGCGTTCAGGGCGTCTCGGGTGGCGCGTTCGACCTGCGGGGTCAGGCCCAGCCGGGTGCTCGCCGCGCGCAGGGCCTCCTCGGTGCCGGTCATCGGCTGTCCCTCCCCTCAGTGGCCTCGGCGTCGACCAGGATGTGGTCGGCGATGTCGCCTCCTTCTTCCAGGAAGTCGTCGAGGACGGCGAGGGCCCGGTCGTGGGCCGAGGGCAGGGAGCGGGCGGTCACGACGAAGTAGGTGCGCCCGGTGAGGCCGAGGGCGTTGGCTTCGCGGCGGCTCAGGACACCTTTTCGGACCTGGTCGATCTGCATGTCGCCATCGAGGACGACGGTCCACTTCGGCGCGTCCGGCAGGTGAGCGAAGTCGCCACAGTCTGCGCAGCCCTGTCCGCGGGGGTGGTACCTGCCGACCAGCGCGGCCAGGTGGTTCGCGACGGAGTCCGGGGCTCCTGGGGTGTCCTGGGCGGTCTGCGCCCAGGCGTGGGAGCGGTTGCTGCTGGGCGAGCCAGAGTCGACGGCGTGCAGGTGCAGGCGCGGCTCGGCGGGGTTGAAATGGGACTCGGCGCGGGCCACGAGGCTCCCGTCGAGGTAGCCGTGGATCACGGTGCGGGCGGTCAGGGCGTCGCGGTGGACGATCACGTCGAGGCGGGGCGACTCCCCCAGCACGGCCGCCTGCATTGCGCCCAGGCCGGCGAGGGAGAGCACGGTGTCGGTCAGGGTGCTGGCCACGGTGGGTTCGGGCTCGGTCATCGTGTGCTCCGTCGGTGGTGCCGGTCAGTGGTGAAGGTGGGGGTTGTCGGCGAGTTCGGCGCCGACGAGGTCGGCGATGTGGTCGACGTCGCGGAGGTCTCCGGCGTGGTGCAGCGCGGTGTGAAACAGGTCGGGGTAGTGGAAGTGGGCGACGAGGTCGTGGTACTGGGCGATGCTGAGGGCGAGCAGATTGTCGGGGCGGCGGGCCCAGGAGACCGTGGTCGCCAGCTGGAGGAGCGCGCCGGTGGCCATGACGAGTTCGAGGCACACTTCGTGGCCCACGATCGTCCGCACCACCTCGGTCAGGTGCTGCTCGGGGACGAAGCAGAGTTCCTCGGCAAGGGTGCTGTGGCTGGTTCGGGTGTTGCTGGCGGGCATGGCGGTGTGGCCTTTCGGGGCTGGTGAGGAGGGGTGGGCGGGGCCCGGCCGCCGCGGGGGCGGCCGGGCCGGGTGGTCAGGGGTTGAGCTGCGGGTCGTCGACCAGGGCGACGGCGATTCCCGAGGCGACCTCGGCGATGCGGTCGGCGTCGGCGTCCAGCGCGAGGCAGTCCCGGTACAGGTCGGCGTAGTAGCGGTTCCAGACGAGCTCGTGGAACTGGGTGAAGGTCAGATCCCGGAAGGCGTCGGGCCGGACGGTCCAGCCGATGGTGATCGAGTGCTCGACCATGGTGAATGCCTTGTTGGCGGCCCGGAGACTGAAGGAGTCGGCCGAGGTGATGGCGTCAAGGATGGCGGCTTCGTGGTGCTCGGGGCCCCGCATCGTGACGGTGCCGAGGTAGCCCATGGAGTCGATGCTTCCGAGGAGGGTCATGGTGTTCTCCGATCGATGATTGGCCCGGGGCCGCTACCCCGGGCCGGGTGGGTTGGTCAGGCGGTGAGGTAGTCGAGGACGGTGAGGGAGAAGTCCCGCGGGAGGGCGCCGGGGCCGGCGTCGCGGCTGGTGGCGTAGTTCTCGGCGAGGGCGAGGGTGTCGAGGACGGCGTCCTCGCGGTCGGGGCGGGCCAGGAGTCGGGCGACCGCGTCGAGGGCGAGGGCGGCGGCGGAGAGGGTGAGGCGGTGGATGTCCTGCTCGGCGCGGGCGGCGCGGGAGCGGGCGAGGCTGGCGTAGTGGCGGGCCTCTTCGGCGGCGGCGGTGAGCGCGTTCACGGTGGTTCCCTCCCTGGCGGGTGGGGGCCTCTCCCCCTCCCTTCATGTTTAAATTCTATACTCATTCATGATGAGGGTCCACCTTGCCGGGAAGTTCTCAATGGGTGGACAGTGCTACATTTCCGTAGGTCAGAGCTCTGGAAGGGCCGCAACGAGCGTCGTGGCGTTGTCGGCCCGCTCCCCGCCACTACTCATACGGGCGTCGGTGACGGCCTGCTCCACCGCGTCCGCGACCAGGTCTCCGGCGGCCGACTTGACCAGGGAGCGGTCGAGGGTCACGTAGGAGTACCGGTCGATGGCCGCTCGCGTGGCGCCGCTCTTCTCCAGCGGGTGGTAGGCGCCGTCCGTGCACAGCACCAGCGCATCGACGAGGTCCCGGCGCACGGTCCGCTCCTCGATGTCTCCGTAGCCGACCTCCGCCAGCAGCTGGTTGTGGCCCCACCGGCCCACCGGCTTGCCGAGGCGCCGCTTCACGGCGGCCAGGTTGTGGTCCTCGGTCACCAGTTCGCTGCGCCCCGACGGGCTGAGCGCCCAGACCCGGGAGTCGCCCGCCCACGCGATGCGCACCTCGTCCCAGTCGGGGTGCCAGGTCGCCAGCGCCGCGGTGGAGGTGGTCCCGTCCGCGACTCCGGTTCGCAGGTACCAGTCCGGCAGTTCGTCCCGCACCCGCCGGATCGCGTCGCCCGGGGAGCCCAGCTCCGAGGCGAGGTACGCCAGCCGCGGGGCGGCGTACCGGGCGAACGCGGCCGTGTCGTCGGTGTCCCCGACGCCGTCGCAGACCACGAACGCCCACACCCCGGTGTTCCGGTCACGGTGCACGGCGAGAGCGTCACACTGCTTGTCCCGCTGGCCCCGCAGCTGCGCCCCGCCGATCGAGGGGCCTGCGGGGCGTACCCACAGCGTGGAGTTCGCGGCCTTGGACAGGCGGTCGACGTCGGCCCGAGCCAGGTCCATGTAGGTGCCGTCGGGGCGCCAGCGGCCGGTGACGAGGACCGAGCCCCGGAAGAACGGGGCTCGTCCCCCGCCCGCGATTGCGGACCACATCTGCTGGCCGTACCGGTTGGCCTCCTCCTCCGCCTCCCGGTTTCGGCAGTGCACGGTGTAGCGGCCGATCGGCAGCGACGAGTAGCCCGTGCCGAGGTTCCGGATGAGGATCTCCCACTGGCCGCTGGAATCCGGCGGGTTGGGGATCTCGTCCTGCTCGCCGTCGGGGTCGACGGCGAACGCGAAGGTGCTGTTGGGCATGGTTGAAGTCTCCTTGGTCTGGTGGGCTCAGAGCCCGTTGGTGGCCCACTCGTGGGCGTGTACGCAGTCCTCGCAGCACAGGTCGTCGAAGACCAGGCCGACGAGGCCTCCGGGTTCGACGATGAACGTGCAGTGGGCGCAGGTGATGGACTCGTGGGCGGTCAGCACAGGGTCGGGCCCTTTCCGGGGTCTCTACCAGCGGGTGTGGTGTCGGCGCTCCGGCCGCTGCTCCGGGTGTGTGCGCCAGTGGGTGTCGTAGATCTGGTGCCACGGGCGGGTGAGGGTCATGACGGCCTGGGAGTCGGCGAACTGGGCCATGCTGGCGAGGCCTTCGACGACGGTGCGGGCCAGGTCCTCCCGTGCCTTCCCGGGCGTGACCGTGTAGGCGGTGCCGTACGGGCCGGGGTCTTCCCGCCAGGCGATCCAGTCGTCTGCCGGGCACTCCAGCAGCCACATCGCGCGGATCTCGACCGCGCCGAGGAGGTCCTGTTCCTCGGTCCAGCCGGGCACGGCACGCATGAACGCCGGGCAGCCGTCCTCTCCGAGGTGCGGGATGCAGTCTCCGGCGTCGGACACGTACCAGCAGGCGTCCCGTGCGGCGTCCCACGGATCCGAGCCGGTTTCGGCGGCCCAGCGTTCGGCGTCGAGGGAGATGTGCAGGTCGATGCGGATCTTCACGGCCCGACCGGGGTTCGGAGGTCGCTCCGCACCACGGCCAGCAGCCGTTCGAGGCCTTGGACCTGCTTGTCCGTGAGGTTGGTGTACTGCCCGTCGGCGTCGGGGGGCCCGAGGAAGAGGACCGGGCCGTTCAGGGTGAGCAGCGCGGGTTCGTCCCGGAGCAGGTCCAGGGCGAGGCTCGCGGGCAGGTTCACCGGCAGGGTGTCGCCGTCCTTCGCGACGGCGGCGGAGAGGACGGGCGTGCCGTGCGGGCACGTCGCGGTGTAGCCGGTGTAGTCGGCTTCGCCTCCGAGGTGCTGCGAGGCCGCGGCGTGCCGGGCGCCGAGGCCGGTCGGCAGGTGCACCGGCGTGGTCTCGCCGGCCGGGTTGACGAGTACGGCGTTGGCCTGGCTCTCGGTGTGCTCGTGCGGCTTGGGGGTGAGCGGTGCGTTGCTTGTGGGCATGTCGGTCTTCCTTCGTCGTTTCGGGTTCGGCCGGGTTTCGGCTCCGGATCCGCTTCAGCAGTCGGCCGCGGGCGGGTACTCGCCCGGTGCGGGTTCCGCGTGGGTGTCGTAGAGCTGGCGGATCCGGTTGGCCGCGTCGGTGCCGCTCTGGGCGAGTACGCCGTAGGACTCGTAGCCGGCTTCGAGCAGGGTCTCGGTCAGGTGGTTGCTGGTGCTCGCGCACAGGGGTTCGGGCATGATCCGGGCGATGCTCATCGTGGGGCCGTGGACGTGGATGGCGACGCGCCATCCGGTGGGCTGGGCTGCGGCCGGGGCCGGTGCGACGAGGGCGGCGGCGATCACGAGGCGAAGAAGCACGGTCTCTCCGGGTGTTGGTGTGGGTGGGGCCGGGGGCCGCCGGGCGGCGGCCCCCGTGGCGAGGACGGATCAGGCGGCGGCCGGGTACCAGACCTCGATCGCGGCGAACAGCGCGTCGTAGGCCTTGGTGGCGGCCCAGTTGGTGTCGAAGGCGTCGCCGACGGTGTCGAGGGCGGCCTTCCGCTCGTCCAGGAGGATGATCTCGACGCGGGTCTCGCCGCGGCCGGCGCCCGGGCCGAACTGGATCTTCACGGTGCGGTCGTCGTCCGGGGTGACGTCCACGTACACGGAGTTGAGGACGGGGCGGGCGTTGATGCCCGGGTTGTGAATGCGCTTCGCGGTCATCTCGGCGAGCTGGCTGTAGTTCATGTGCGTCTCCTCAGGTTCGAGGGGATCCCCCCTCGCCCATGTTTAAATTCTATACTCATTCAGTGTCGGTGTCCACACCGACACTTCCCAACTCCCCCCCTATGCCGCCGACTTCCTGTAGACGTGATGGAGGTCGACGACCAGCACGGTTCCCTCCGCGCCCGGGGAGGTCGTGGCGCGGGCAAGTCGCCCGGCGGCGTCCTTCGGGTCGTCTCCGTAGTCCAGGGACTCGTACAGGTGCCCCCGGTTGATCGTCGCGTGCAGGTTGGCCCCGGGCGTGGCCAGCGCCAGCCAGCTGACGGTACGCATCGAGACCTCCCGGTAGGTCAGCGGCCCCACCGGGCCGGTTCCGTGGTCCTCGCGGACGGGCACCCCGAACGCGTCGCCGGGAGTGCGCAGGCAGTAGGCCGCGATGCCGCCGGACCAGGCCAGTTGGAGGAAGGCGTCCTGTGCGCGCCAGGTCGCGACGATGACGCCGGACAGCGAGCCGCCCCAGGAGTACGGCTCCGCGCGGACGGCATCGAGTTGCCGCCGGAGGGCCCTGAGCGGGTCGCCCGTCCTCACGGCTTGCGCCGCGAGGGCTGCGGCGTGCCGTCGAGCGTACCCCCCGGCGAGGCCCCCGGTACCGGCGTCGCACAGGGCGACCGCGCGACGGCCCGAGCCGGTGTTGCAGGCGATGCCGTGGCCGCTGAAGCCGTCGGGGCGGCCGCCGGGCACGGTGGCCACGCTCAGGTCCCAGCGGCGGCGCCTGGTCTTGGGCGTCGATCGGAGGATGTCCTTGATCACGTGGTCGAGGTGCCACGGGTTGCGGGTCAGCGGGGCGCCGGCATTCGGGTGGGGGGTGGCCCAGACCGGCCCGCGGAACACGGGAGCGGTGCCGCCTCCGGCGATCTCGCTCCAGAGGTGCCTGGCGAAGCGGTTGACGGTCCGGTCGTGCGCCTGTGGGGCCGCGTGGACAAGGAGGGGGCCGAGACGGATCGCACGGGCCTGCGGCGGGATCGCCCAGCGGCGGTAGATGCCGACAGGGAACGTGGCTCCGTCGGTTGCGATACGAACGGCGAATCGGTCGTCCATGAGGTCTCCGGGTCAGTGATCGAGGTGGTCGGCGAGAGAGTTGAGGACGGCCGCGCCAGCCTCGGTCCCATGTCGCGCGGTGTCGGTGTGGCAGGCGGCGGCCGCCAGGTGCAGGGCCGCGACGAGGATCGGGGCCGGCAGGCTTGCCAGCCATTCGGCGTATGGGACTCCGCCGCCGACGGCCTCCCAGGCGCCGTGGGTGGCGCTCTCGGTGACGGCGGCGGCGTAGGCGGCGCCCAGCGGGGTGAGGCCGTAGTCCTGGACCAGCAGCGCGGCCAGGGGGCGGCGGTTGTCGGCGGCAAGGAGAGTGGAGAGTGCGGGCTGCAGGGTGGTGGTCATGGTCTTCCTCGGTTCGGGCAGCTCCTGGCCGGGAGCTGCCCTGGGCGGTCAGTTGTGGTGGAGGCGGCGGTCAGTGGCAAGGTCGGCGAGGGCCAGGCGGGCGATGCGCAGCTGGTGGGAGCCGGTCCATGGGTCCCGCAGGGCTTGGGCGGTGGTGTCGGCGAGGAGTTGCACGAGGGCGGGGCTGGTGGCGCTCAGCCACTCGGCGAAGGTCTCGCCGAGTTCGCCGACCTGTCGCCAGGTGCCAGCCAGGGTGTCGGTGACGATGGCTGCGGCTTCGGCGGCCTCGGCGGGTGCGAGATCGTGGTGGCGGCTGATCCATTCGTGCAGTTGGCCGAGTGCTGCGAGGTCGTGAAGGTCCGCGGGTTCGACGGCGGTGGTCATGGGCTTCTCTCCCGGGGTGGTGAGCGGATTGGTCGTGGGCGGGGTGCCGGCCGGGGCGGGGCGCCGCTACTTCCACTGGGCGATGATCGCCGCGAACTCGGCCTCTCGTGCGCGGGCCTCGACTGCCAGCCGGGCGGGGTGCTCGGCTGCGATGGCGTCGAGGCGGGCGATCTCCTCGCGGTTTTCGGGGCGCTCCCAGCGCACGATCGTCGTGCCGCCAGGGTTGGGCTCGGTCTTGGTGTATTCGTTCTCGGCGGCTTCGCTGGTGGGGTGGCCGGTCGACAGGTACCAGAAGGCGTTGCGGTCGTACTCGACGTCCCACTCGTGGTCGTAGTCGTCGGGGTCGCCGCCGTACTTCCACGGCTCGGTGAACTTGTAGAAGCCGATGCTCCAGGTGCCGTCTTCTCGCTGCCAGGTGACGTTCTCGCGGTGCAGGCTCATCGGGGTCCTTTCTCCAACCTTGTGTTTATATTCTATACTCACTCCTTTGTGGGGGTCCACTCCGGGGCGGGTTTTTTCCCAGCAATTCCCCTCTACGCCAAACCAGTTGATTTGTTCGCCGTCGGCCGGTGCATCTGTGGCCACGCGACGCCTGCGAGAGCGCGGCGGTGCTGTTCGGGCAGGGCGACGACGGGGTGGCCGAGCCAGTCGCGGCCCATGTGGGCGAGGATGCTGGCGTCCGCCTTGTCGTACCGGCCCGGACCCTCGCACTCCAGGCCGTACCTGGCGGCGACGGCGTCGCGGACCATGCCCTTTGCCACCCTGGCGCGCACCGTCTTGGGGTGGTCCTTGGCGGGGTTGGCGACCCCGCACGCGTAGATCTTCAGCGAGGCCGGCGGGACCTGGGCGTAGGGGATTCCGCGCTCCCACAGGGCCTGGGTCACCATCCACCACAGCCCGGCGAGTTCGTGGTGTCCGGCCTGCGCGCCGTGCCCGTAGGCCGCGCCTTCGATGACGACGAGGTCCGCGAGCCGGACCCGGTCGGTGATCTCCCGCTTGTGCCAGTCCAGTCGGGGGTGGCCGCGCAGGCTCCTGGGCCGCAGGGCGTCGGCCCAGTCGACGCCGGCGATGCCGGTGGAGGTGAGGGACAGATCGAGGCCGATGACCAGAGGGATGGGCCCCGTGGGCGTGCTCGCGGTGTCGGTGGTGTTCATCCGGTTCGTACTTCCTTGCTGGTGACTGCTGGACCGCGACCGGCCCCATCCCGGGCCGCGGTGCTACTTGCTGGAGGTGGTGCCGGGCCTGGCCGCGGCGTGGGCGGGCTTCGGCCGTGCGCCCTCTGCGGCCGCTGGTCGCCATCGGGCCCTCCCCTTCGGGCCGTTCGGCCGCTGCCAGGGGATCGGGGACGGGAGGATCGCGGCACAGGTCAGGCCGCGATCGTGAGGAGCAGCTGTTCCTGCGCCGGGTCGGTCTCCGGCTCGACCTGCGGCGGGGAGTCGACGGCTGCCCGGCAGGGCTCGCACGGCTGCTCCCCGACGATGCGGTGCCGCTCGTGGCCGTCGATGGTGCCGCAGATGTCGCGGGGCTTGCCGGGCAGGGGCAGGTCGAGGTCGTCGACGCCGTCGACGGTGCCGATGACTTCGCCGCCGAGCCACAGGCGGCCGCCGGCGACGCCGTCGAACTTGCTGGAGTGGGGGCGGGTCTGGCGGATGCACATGGCCCGGTGAGGGCAGGGCACGCACTTGGGCATGACCGGCGTGCACTTCTCGATCAGGTCGTCCTTGTTCGCCCAGCCGCCTTCGGCGGGGCTGAAGAGGGGGTCGCGGTAGCACGCGGGGGTGAACAGGTCGGTGTCGGGCAGGGCGGTGAACACGGGCTTGGTGGTCCTTGTCGGTGGGCGCCCTGCCCGGCCGCCCCGGAAGGGGGGCGGGGCGGCCGGGCAGGAGTTCAGGGGCGGTCTGCGGGGCGCCGGTGGAGGCGCAGCAGGGTGAGGCGGCGGCTCGGGTCGTGGCAGACGCAGGTGACGTAGCGGCCGTGGAGCGGGCCGCCGTCCCAGCCGCCGGCGCCTTCGCAGTGGCGGCATTCCGGGTCGGGGGCCTGCACGAGGACGAGTGCGCGGCGCGGTGGCGGATCCAGGCGAAGGCGCCACCGCGGCCGGGGGTCGGTCACAGGACTTCCAGCAGCTGGCGGCCGATCCAGTGGGCGACGTTCACCGACACGGCGTTGCCGGCCTGCATCGTCTGTTCGGCGCCGGTGCCCAGCACGATGTAGCCGCCGGGGAACCGCTGCCCGGCCAGCTGCTCCTTGGGCTTCAGCATCCTGAACCAGCAGTCCTCGATGCTCTCCGCGGTGACGACGACCGCCGCCGAGTCCCGGGTGGAAAGGGTGTGGAGCGGGTAGCCGGCGTGCTTGGCGGTGGCCTTGCGGTACGGGACCACCAGGGTGTTGCGGTCGCGGGGGTCGACGCGGCCTCCCGGCATGACGAGGCCGTGGTGGTTGCCCTGCGCGCTGACCGTGGAGATCGGGGCGTGCACCGAGGAAGTGGAGGAGTGGTTGCGGAACTCCACGATGTACGGAGCGGTGATGAGGGCTTCGGACTCGCGGGTGGTGCGGGTCCGCAGCGGCTGCTCCGCCGGGTACGGCTCGGTGTTCCAGCTGCCGCCGACCGGCACGATCAGTGCTTCGCCCTGCTTGGTGCTGCGGGTCGGCATCGGCCGTTCCGTGACCGCGTAGGCGCGGTCTCCGCCGTCCTTGCCGTGGGTGAGGGTGATCGAGTACGGCTCGTACGGGTACTTCGCGCGCCCCGCTTCGATGCGCTGCATCGTGGTGTCGGCGAGCTTCCTGCTGCGGGAGCCGATGCGCTGGCCAAGGTCGGTCCAGTCGATGGCTGCGCTGGCCGGACGCACCCACGGTTCGACGAGGGCGTGGCGGCAGCGCGTGTTGGGGCAGCGGTAGTCGTACTGCTTGCCGTATTTCCCGATCGTGATCTTCGGGTCTCGCCAGGCCTGGACGGCGTTGACCTGCTCGCCGCACTCGAAGCACCACGCGGCCGGGGACGGGGTGAGGTTGGGCTTGCGCATGCCCTTGCGGGTGAACGTGATGTAGATGCGGTCGCGCCACTGCGGGGCCCGAAGGTTGTCGGCGTCTCCAATGTGCGCCGAACTCACCGACGTGATCTGGTAGTTGTAGCCGAGCGCCTTCATCGCGTCGATCCATGCCGTGAACAGGACCCAGTCGGTGGCGAATTCGAGCACGTTCTCCACCACGATGGCCCGGTAGCGGTGGACCTCGGCGGCCCGCACGACGCACCACGCTGTGACGCGGGTCTTCTCGAACGCGGCGTCGGGCAGGACCTTGAACTCGTCGTCGCCGTCGAGGAGGTCGAGCTGCGGGGTCTCTCGGCGGCGACCGCCGGCGGGGCTGATCTCGGTGCAGATCACCGATGCCCACAGCATGTCGGTTCTGGGCAGGTAGCGCATCGGCATGCCGGACACGTCGATGCACAGGTGGTCGGCCCGGCTGTGGTTGGCGGCGTGGGTGGCCAGCGCCAGGTTCCAGTGGTTGACGCCCAACTTGAGCTCAAGTCCGGCTTCGGCCAAGCCCGTCGAGGAGCCGCCGGCGCCGCACAGGAAGTCGGTGAAGGTGATGGACACGGGGGCTCCTCTCAGTTCTCGGGGTCGTCGGCCACGGGTCGGGCGGGCGGGCAGGTTGGGCCGGGGAGGTCGTCGCTGGGGCGCCCGGGGCAGGGCTTGATCGCGAGATGCCAGTGGTTGGCGGCGTGGGATATCTCGGGTGGAGGCGGGGTGAGGTCGGGGGTGGTCATGTGGAAGTCCAAGAGGTGATGTCGGACTCATGAATGAGAGCCCATACAAGTTGAGGGGTTGAAGGTGCTCAGGTCCGGCGGGTGATTCCGTCGTGGTCGGCGGCGAGGCGCAGGAAGGCGATCCAGCGCACCCACCCGGGGTATCCGTCTTCGGGGTCTTCGACAGCGAGCCGGGCCGGGAGGGCGAACAAGGAGTCGTACATGGCGAGGGCTGCGGTGATCTCGGCGGTGCTGATGTGCCAGAGGCCGGGACAGGTCAGCTTGCTGTCGGGGATGCCGCCGGGGTCAGGGTCGGTGCTGTCCGGGGCCTCCTGGAGGAGGCGGTGGGGCTGCGGCCCGTCGAGGTCCGGCCACAACAGCGGCTGGTAGTCGGTGAGCATCCCGAACCTGCGCATGGTGCCGCGCAGGGAGTTAAGCCCGAGGGCGGTGGTCTCGTACCGGTGCTCTGGGCCGTCGGGTTCGCCGGCGCGCTGGACGATACGGAAGTGCAGTGTCATGACGGGGACTCCGGGACGGTTGCAGGGTGCTCAGTAGACGCGGACGCCGCGATGCTGGGCTGCGCGGCGCAGGAAGGGGATCCAGCGGCGCCAGTCGTCGAAGCAGGCTTCGAGGTCTTCGCGTTCGCTGGCGGGCCGGGCGTCGTAGACGGCAAGGGCTGCGGTGATCTCGGCGGGGACGATCAGCCAACGTTCCATGTTGCTGTTCAACTTGTAGTGCGGGATGCCTCGAACGATGGGCCCTTCAGTCGCGGCACGCACTTCTGCAAGTGCGGCCTGTGCTGCTGCGAGGTTGGCTTCCTTGCCGGGTACGACCTGCCCTGGAGCGGGGAGGTCGGCGACCGTGAGGCCGAAGGTGGAGAGTTCAGGGAAGGTCGGCGACTGCGGGACGGTGAGCATGCCGAGCCCGCGCATGGTGGTACGGATGGCGGCCATTCCCAGGGTAGTGGTGTAGTACCAGGGGGACAGGGTGTCGGCGTGGTCGTCGACCGGCTCGATGTTGAGCTCGAAGCCCATGGATGACTCCTGCGAGGTTTCGGGAGGCCGGGCCGACCGCCGCGGGCGGCCCGGCCTGACAGGTCAGTTGCTGCGGATTCCCGCGCGGTCACCGGCGACGTGAAGGAACTCGATCCACGGCGCCCAGTCGTCGATGAGGCTGCTCGCGGCGGCCCGGTCTTCGCGGGAGGCGCGCTGGTGGGCGGCGAGGGCGGCGGTGATCTCGGCCGGGGTGACCAGCCAGCCTTCGCCCGTGGCGAGCTTGTACCGGGGGATGCCGGCCGGGTTGGGGATGCTGGCCGTCAGGACACCGCGGAGCATCGCCTCGACGGCGTCCTGCGGGTGCGCGGGCGGGTGGCCGCCGGCTCGGGCCTGGGCGTTGCCCTGGGCGTTGCCCTGGGCGTTGAGCGCGAGGTCGAGCAGGTGGTCGTGGAGGTCCTGGATCATGCCGAACCGGTCCATGGCGCGGAGGATGCGGTCGTGGGTGAAGTGGTCGAGGAAGTAGGTGACGGTGGGGTCGCAGGCTTCGAGCTGGTAGGCCCTGCCCATGGCGGTGTCCTTCGGTGAGGTCTGGAGAGGTGGTGGGCGCCTCGGGCCCGGCGGGTGGCCGGGCCCCACGGGGCTCGGCGGCGCCCGGGGGGGGGCCGGGCGCGAAAGCCGGGCGGGCCCCCCCCACCGGCAAAACGAAACCCGAGGGCACCCCCGGCAACGG
>NZ_JBSHBN010000010.1:0-50671 GCF_053612025.1 Kitasatospora sp. NPDC054768 | reverse complement strand
GGGGGTGGTCGCCCGGCGGGTGGGGGGTGTTGTGGTTGTGGGGGGGTTGGGGGGGGGGGCCCGGGGGCGGGGGGGGGGGCCGGCCCCCGAGGCGGGTCGGCTGCTCAGGGGCGCTTGCGGGCGCGGAAGGCGGTGCGGGCCGCCCAGAGCGACAAGGCGAAGCCGGTGGCGCTCAGGGCCAGGGCGGTGATCTGGATAGCGTTCACGGGCTGTTCCGCTCCGGGTTCGTCAGTGGTGTCGGCGGTCGCCGTGGGGGTGGCGCATCGCTTCCTTGGCCCTGCGGAGGACCAGCTGGGCGGCACCGGCGGACTCGCCCAGAAGAGCTCGGCGAAGTCCAAGGGCGGTTCGAAGTCGTCGTCACCCAGCCAGCTGTCGGAGTGGTCAGCCACGGGAGCCCGCCATCCGCGCGGGGCAGTGGGGCGCGGTGAAGAGGCGGGCCGCGGCCAGGTAGGCGCCGGACGCGTCGCCGATCTTGATGGCGTGCGCGATCTCGCGACCGAGCTGCTCGTCCTCCTGCGGGGTCTGGGGGTGGACGAACCAGCAGGTGCACCGGCCCTGCAGGGCTCGGCCGTCGGAAACGAGTTCCGCCAGGGTGGCCTGGATGACCAGTGTGTGGTCGCGCCTGGCCAGCATGTACCGGGGCCATGCACGGCTCGTGTGGCACAGGGCAAGCCCCGGGGCCGCTGCCATGCGGGAGGCGACGTCCTCGACATAGCGGGCCGCGCCGGCGGGGTCGGGGAAGACGTCGCTGAGCTTGTGGGTCGCGGGGCCGTGGTCGTGGACCGTGGTGACGGCAACGACAACGGGGTGCGTGTGCGGGATGGTCAGGAGCGCGATGCCGCGGGCTTCGAGGTAGGTGTCGATCGAAACCAGGAGCGGGGAGAGGAGGGCCCCCTGGAGGCTGTCGGCTCCGTCTGCGGTGGAGTCGTACACGGTGTCGCCGATGGTGGGGTTGTCGCTACTGCTCCGGCGCACCCGCCAGTCGGTGGCGGTGTCGATGTCGTCGGGCAGGCCGTCGGCTTCGCCGGTGTCGATGTGCAGGTAGGTGCCGTCGGGCAGTTCGGCGGTGATCGCCTCGGTGCCGCTGTCGGAGGTGATGTCGGTGACGAAGCCGCGGCGGCGCAGCGCGGCGGTCAGGGGTGCGAAGGCCTCGTAGCGGGCCTGCCAGTCGGGGTCCGCGACGCGGGGGTGGGTGGGCAGTGGTGCGAAGGTCATCGGGGTTCCAAGAGGTCGTGTCGGCCGGTGGGTCAGGTGAGGCGCAGCAGGCGGGTCAGGAGGCCGCGCCGTCGGGTGCGGGTGGGCTTCGGGGAGGGTGGGGGCGGCAGGTAGCGGGCGATGGCGCCGAGGACGGGGCTGGGGTTGGTGCCGAGGTGGTGGTGGTCGCCGAGGAGGGTGGAGTCGTAGATGACGGCTCGCTGGCCGGTGGGGAGGGTTCGGGTGATCTGCCAGCCGGTGGCGCCGCTGGGATTGCGGGCGGCGGCTCCTCCGATGCCGTCGTCGGTGACGGCCAGGAGGGCGCCGTCGGGCAGGTGCAGGTGCAGGCTGGCGTGCCGACTGTTGGCGGCGAGGTGGAAGGGGATGCCGGCCCGGCGGGCGAGGTCCGTGATCGGCCGGTAGGTGTCGGCGAGGGTGGGGGTGTCGAGCGGTGACACGATTCCTCCGTACATGATGTGGCGCTCTTGCATGAGTTCCCATACAAGTTTGGGACGGCCGGGGGCGTGAACCCCCGGCCGCAGGGGGGCTTAGGCGGCGCGCTCGGCGGAGTGCCGGTCGGACCAGGTGGCGAGCGTGGCGGCCATTGCGCGGAGCCGGGCGGCGAGGCGCCGGGCGTTTCGGATGTCGAACTGGTTGGGTTCGGCGGGCAGTTCGTGGCGGCGGTGACCGAGGGAGTCGAGGAAGTCGTCGACATGGTTGGACAGTTCCGCGTCGGCGGCGTCCCGGTCGGGGGCGGCGTTGACACTCTGGGCGAGGGCGGCGATCTGGTCGAGTTCGTCGTCGATCTCTTCGTTCTCGGCGCGCTCGGTGGCGATGGCGCGGACGAGCGGGTCGAGGATGCTGGAGTAGTCGAGGGCATAGGTGGGGCGCCCCTGGTTGTCCTTGACGGCGATGAGCGTGGGCAGCATTTCGATTCCCTTCGTCCGGGGGTCCCCCCCCTCTTCGTGTTTAAATTCTATACTCATTCAATGGGGGGCACAAGTTCCGCCAGCCGGTTACCTATTCGTGATACTTGGCGCGTTGGCGCGCGGCCTTGACCGCCTCGAACGCCTCCCGCCTCGCCGACTGCACCGCGTCCGCGCTGACCTCCGCCTGCTCTCGCCGCACCTGCGCGTCCCTCCGGAAACCGTCCAGCCACTCCTGCTCCCGCTGCCTCTGCGCCGCCGTGCGGTCCCGCTCCTCGGCCTGCCGCTGCGCCCGGGCGCTGGTTCCGCAGGCCCGGCAGTTCGCCGCGACCCTCCGGTGACGCGAGCACGGCCGCGCCTGCGACTCCTCCGGATCCGCCAGCTCCCCCGCGGCGCCAGCCGTGGGGGGTAGGGGGGTAGGTAGGACGTAGGTAGGAGAAGGAAAGGAAGGGGTTCCCCCGGGGGAACCTGGTGGGTTCCCTTCGGGCGATGTGGTGGGTTCCCCCGGGGGAACCTTCGACCTCGGCGGAGGTGGGTTCCCTTCGGGCGCCCCACGGCGCTCGGCCGCCCGGAGTTCCCGCTCCTCGATGTCGCGGGAGGTACGCGCCGGGGCTGCCGGGGCAGCACGCTGGGTCCGGGGCCGCGCCAGGCGAGGGTTCCGCGGCGCGGCGACCGCCGCACGCTGACGCTCGCGCAGCTCCTCCCGATCCGGGGTCCGCGGCACCCCGGCCGGGAACACTCGGTATACCGCGGCACGACCGGGTTTGCCGACCTCCACGCGCTCCACCAGACCCTTCGCCACCAACGCCGTGACCAGGGTGATCGTGCGCTTCTCCGACACGCCGGTCCACGCCGCCATGCGGTGCATGCCCGGGCTCGACAGGCGGCTCTCGTCGTCCGCACTGTCGCAGATCTTCATCAACGCGAGCTTCTCGGTCGGGTTGCCGATCACCGCCGGCGGCAGGTATGCGGCGGCGACCATGAGTTGTATCGACATGCGGGACTCCCCCTCGGCGGCACGGTGCGAACTGGTGCTGCACCGCGCTCATTTGGGGGCCGCCTTGACCTCGATCCGGCGGGAGCCCTTCTTCACGACCTTGCGCGTGGGCACCGCGATGCCGGCCGTCACGAGGGCCTTCACCATGCGGTCCGCGTCGGGGACCATCGGTATCTGCGCGCCGAAGTCGTCGAACAGCTCGATCATGGCGCGCACGTCCGGCTCCTCCACCTCCTTGTCCTCGCCCCGCCACCCCAGGACGTTGCGCCCGTACGTCCCCGCTTCGGTGCCGTCGACGGCCTTGCGCACGAACTTCTTGATCCGGTCGGCCTCCGCCCAGTCCTTGTGCGCGTCGGCGTAGTCCGCCAGGTGCACCGCCACGTCCTCACGGTTGTGCACGATGTTGGCCTGTACCGGCCGCCCGGACGCCGGCACGCCCCAACAGGCCGTCGCGAACGGGCAGTAGTCGCACACGGTGTCGATGCCGGGCCCGTAGAACGAGCGGGGGGCCTGCTCGGGGTGCTCGGTCTCGGTGATCCGCTCCAGCCACCACACCGCCTCTTCGGCGATCTCCGGGTCGTAGGGGAACTCCTGGATGAACTCCTCGCCGGAGTCGCGGGAGATGAACCGCATCCGCACCCGCTCGACGTCGATCGGGCCGAGCCGGGCCAGGACCCGCTGGCCGTCGACGTCGGCGAAGCCTCCGGTGCGCAGCAGCCGCACATAGGTCATGACCTGCCGAAGCTCTCCGGCGGTCGCGCCGTAGCGCCGCACCTCGTCCCAGCGGTAGATGGTGCGGGTCTTGATGTCCTCCACGGTGTTCACGTCGGCGGGCACGGTGGGGCGCAGGCGGCGCGGGAGCTGGCGAGCGGTGGCCCGGTCGAGCTGGACGATGTCGATGCTGCCGCGGATCGTCGCGTCGGCGACCCGCTTCTCGACGAGCCAGCCGAACTCGCGGCGGGCGGCGGTGGTCAGGCCTTCGTGGATGTAGGTGCCGAGCATCGCGGCCGGGCTGACAACGTGGTCGGTCGGCTCTCGGCCGTGGTGGATGTACGCGGCGCGGCGCTCGCACACGAGATCGGACGCGCCGAGCTGGCGTTGCCGGGAGCGCGGTCGGGCCTGGTCGACGGCGTCGGCCGCGACCCAGATGGACGGCGACTCCGGTAGGTCGAGGACGGGGGTGGACATGGGTGTACTGCTCCAAGAGGTCGTGACGGCACAGAGGCCCGCGAGGGGCGGGGCCGTCGGCAGGAGGGCATGCCGAGGTGCCAGCGCGGCTGCGGTGTGCGGCGTGCCGGCCGGGGTACGGTGCGCGTGGTGACGACGGGGCCGGGCTCCTGGCGAGGAAGCCCGGCCGTGTCGGTCAGGCGGCGGCTGGGGTCTCGCCGACGATTTCGGCGTCGGCCTCGGCCTGCTGCGCCTCGGCGGCGGCACGCAGGCGGGCGGCGTTGCTCTCCGGGACGTCGTCGATGCCGGCCTTCGGGGCGGCGAGCTCGGCGGCGCGGGCCTTGACCGCCCCTCGGACGGTGTGCCACTCCATCTCAGACAGGCCGGTCTTCGACCCGGCATCCAGCTCGTCCCACAGCTTCAGGCAGGTTTCGCGGTCGCCGGCGGCGGCGATGCGCTCCATCCACGGCCCGGTGCGGTCGCCAACCAGTACGGGCATCTGTCGGGGCTGACTGGCGGTGGAACAGCCGAGCAGGTCGAACACCAGCCGCTCGATGGTGAAGTCGGGCAGCTGCATGGGCTTGCCGCTCTCGACGCGGAACTTGAGGGTGCGGGCCTTGACGAGCTCAGGGGTGTGGTCGCGCCGCATCCGCACCCACGTGGTGACGTCGAAGCCGAGGTCCTTCTGCGCGCCGACCTTCCACTCGCGCACGGGACGGCGCCGGTCGTCCAGCAGGGGCTGGCCATCCTCGTTCGTCGCCGAGATCTCCTTGCCTCTGGCGAGCATGATCGCTACGCCGGGGAACGTCTGCATGGCGCGGATGACCCTCTCCCAGCGGCTAACGGAGTCGTTCCACAGGTTGCGGGTGACGTCGATGTTCGCGTCGGGGTCGTCGCGCAGCTTGTCCCGGTTGCGCTTGGAGCGGCGGGCCCGGGCGTGGGCCCAGTCGGACAGCATCCGCCACAGGGCGGTGCCGGAGTCGACGATGAGCACGACCGGGGGCTCGCCGGCTGCTGCGGCCCGGCGGGCTTCCTCTTTGACAGCCTCGATCTGCTCGGCGATGTCCACGTAGGTGCCGTCGTGGTCGATCACTTCGAACCTGGCGCCGGGGATCGCGCCGTACTCGTCGGCGGATCCTTCGGACAGGTCGAGGACGTAGCAACTGCCGACGCGCTCGGACTTCGTGAACTCGACGGCCGTGTAGGACTTTCCGGCGCCTTCCTCTCCTTCCAGCAAGATGAAGGGGAAGGGGATGACGCAGGTGGGCTTGCGGGACTTGATCTTCGGTGGCACGGGTGGGTTCTCCAAGAGGTCATGACGGTGCGGTGCTTCAGTCCGTACGCAGGGCGCGGACTTCGATGCGCGGCGCCCACTCGGGGTGAAGCTCGATGAGAAGGCGGGCGTAGCGCGACCTGAAGTCGTTGTTCAGCCGGAAGTCGCCGTCGGAGCCGAGGGTGGCGCGGCCGTAGGAGTAGCGGACGAGCTCGAAGAGCATGCCGAGGCTGATCGTGGCGAAGCGCGCTTCGATGCACTCCGCGGTGAGCCGCTCCAGCTCGGATAGGACCCACGGGTTTTCCCCGTGGAACTGCTCGAACCGCTCCTGGATCGTCCCCGCGCGGGGCGTCCCGGCTGCGGGCACGACGATGCGGCGGACGGTTTCCAGACCAGGAAGGTGGTCCTGAGTGACAGCGGACACGGCGCTCTCTCCCCTCAACTTGATGGGGATACTAAGCAAGAGTCCCCATACAAGTCGAATTTCTGATTACCCCCTCTCCGCGGAGAGGGGGTGGCCGAGCGCCTTCTGCTGTGACACCACACGGCGGCGAGCGCACCCTCACGAACGACCCCATCCTCAGGGGGCGAGCCCTTCACTCACCCTCTTGTTTATATTTTATACTCATTAATGAGGGTGGTCAACTCTTCTTCTTGACTCCCCTCGTGAGGATCTTGGATCCAGGACCGCCGTACTGGCCGCTCTTGAGCCTCTCCACGACCTCACTGCTGATCTCGGGCGTCTTGCTCTTGATCTTGGAGAAGCGGTCCGTGCTCTCCAGACCGTCGATGGCGCTGCTCAGCAACCACAGCGGCGAACCCGACAGGGACCAGTCCGGCGCCGGGAACGCGCTCGCCTTGATCGCGGCGCTCAGTCGGGGCAGGAAGGCCCCGGGATCCTCGCTGACGATGGCGGCGATCTCCTGCTGGCCGACGATCGGCGGCAGGTCGGCACGCTGTACCGTCAGTGCGGACACGAGACCCCGCCCCGGGGACTGCTCCTCCACCAACTGCTCGACGACGGCCATGTTCGGCTCCTTCGGGCGCGCGAACCGCTCGCCTTGGGCAACCGCGAAGCCGATCGTCCAGTAGGCCCGGCCGCTGACGATCACCGCCTCGCTGTAGTCCAGTTGCCCGCGCTGGATCCATTGCGCGACATTGCGGGCCGTCCCGTCGTAGATCGCGCTGAACTCCTGTTGGCCGACGAGCACCGGCCGCCTCTTGACACTCACTTCCGCCACTCCCTGCCATCGTGAAAAGTGAGTATTAAGACTATGCCCAGGCTGTGGAAAACCTGGTATCGAGCCCCAGTGATAGAGTATGAAGTCCAAGAGGTCGGGCCCCCATTCCGCAAGGAACGGGGGCCCAACTTGTTCTCCGGCACGGCGCCGGGCGCACGGCAGCACGCGCCGTCCTCTCTACCTACTGCGGCAGCGCCGCCTTCGCCGCCGGGTAGGCCGGGGGCTTGGCGTAGCCGAGCAGCCAGCCCCACCGGGGCGACAGGTAGTGTTCCGCCGCCCGGAACACCGCGTAGTAGGTGAAGGACGCCACCGGCACCAAGATTCCGGCGAGGGCGGTGGCGTCGAGGTCGAGTCCGTAGCGGGCGGCGGCGGCCACCAGCCAGCCCACCAGGGCGGGCACGCCGGTGCGCAGCAGGGACAGGTAGAAGTTCACCGGGCTCCTCTCGGTTGCGGGGGTGTCGGTCAGGACCACAGACGGCTCCAGGTGGACGGGCCGGGCAGGCCGTCGGCATCGGCGCCGCTCCAGCCCTGGGCGCGCTGGAACGCGGCGACGTTCGCCCGGTCGGCTTCGCCCCAGGACCGCGACGGGCCGACCTTGTAGGCGCCGCCGAAGCCCTTGCGCACGAGCTGCTGTCCGAGGGCGAGGATCGAGTCGTTCACCCGGCCGGGCCCGAAGGCGTCCCGGCCGGGGAACGGCGGCGGGCCGGACGGCTGCGGGGCGGGGCCGTTGCCGAGCCGGGCGGCCACCCGGGCGCGGAAGTCGTTCATGTCGATGCCGACCGGGTCGGGCTTTCCGACCTGCCACTCCTTGTGGCCGATGACGGACCGCGAAGACCAGCCGTGCGCCCGGCACACCGCGGCGGCGGCCCGCACCATCGCCTCGACCTGGCCGTCCGGCCAACCCTCGGAGCCGGTTCCACTGTTGACGCACTCGAAGCCGTAGAAGCGGGAGTTGCCGTCGGTGTTGTTCTGGTCGACCGGGGGCAGGGCCCGCTCGGCGATGACGGCCTGGAGGACATCGCCGTCGCCCGCGCCAGCGTGGTTGGTCCGGCCGTAGCCGACCAGGTGCACGCCGCCGTCACGGTCGATGACGCCGTGGCACAGCGGGCCTGGCAGCCCGGCGTAGCCGTCCCGGCAGATCTGCACGGAGTTGGAGGTGCCGGAGGTGGCGGTGTGGTGGATCACGATGCCGTGCACCGGCCCCCACGCGCCCTTGGAGTCGCGGTTGTGGTTGCGCCAGTCACCGACCTCGGTGACGGAAAGTCCCTCACTGCGAAGGGAGTTGAGGAAGGTATCGGCGCTCAGAGGCGTTGCCAAGATGTGGTTCGCGTTTCTCCCCCGCGCACCAGGTGGTGGTGTAACTCGGCGCCAGCTGCCTACGTGTGTGCACCCTTGGAGAGCAGCCACAGCTGCACGGCCGCGACGACAAGCGGTGCGAGGAACGCGCCGATCAGCCACCGCCGGTTGGCGACCGCTGCCGCCTCGGCTGCTTCCCGTGCGCGGGCCTCCGCGGTGAGGTCCCGTTCGATGACGACGAGCCGCTGGTCGATCAGCCGCTGATCGGCGACATACACGTCCTTGGTCACGGCCTGCTCGATCCGACCAGCCAGGACCTGGAGGTCGGCCCGCAGATTCTCACGGAGGCCTGCGATGCCCTCCCGCTGATCCTCGCGCATCTGTTGCAGAGCACGCTGAAGCTCCCCCAGCGTGGGCTCGACAGTTGGCGGGACGCTCACAACAGACTCCAACAGGCGTTCCCCGCGCCGGAAGTCATTATACGGCTTCCGGCGCACACCATCCCGATGTCGACCTTGCGCATTACATGTGCTTTGCCCAGGTTTTCTTCAAATCGATCCTGCCCTTGGGGCCAAATGCCCAACGAGAGAAATCAGACATTTCGCACACCCGGCCCAAGCTATGGAATACCCACATCGATCACATTTGCCTCCCGATCAATAATCGAGCCGCCGCCCGGGTTGCCCTCAAATATCCCCTGGAAGATTTGAGACACGCTGGCGAGAGATTCGGACAACGACATGAGTGCATCAATTTGATCAACAGGGCTCCGTTATGGTCAGAATGCGCCGTGGGCAAACGGTGCTCCGCAAATCGGATTGAACGGAGTTGGAGTTGCAGTTTCGTCGAACCTTCGTTGTCGCTACGATTTTGATCATGTCGGCAGTCGGAGCAAGTATCGCCACGGCTGCCCCTGAAGGCCCTCCCGCTTCAGGGGCAGCCGAAGCCGATGTCACCTCATGGACCGCATCCGGGTCCGAGCAAGCCGTCCTCGACTTCTGGACGCCCGAGCGGGTCCGTCAAGCAGCCGCCAACCCGCTGCCTGTGCAGACGGTGTCCAAGGAAGCCGCCGACAAGGCTCGTGAACTGGCAGCTCAGCACATAGACACCAGTATCCGGAAGACGAAAGAGGTCGTCGCAGACGCCGTCGCACCGCTCAGGCCCCGGCAGGACACTGCGCAGGCATCACCGCTTGCCACCACCTCAATCGGGGACCTCTCTCGTTCGGACCTCGCCGCTACCCTCGGTGGGAAGACCAAAATCACCGGTCGGCTCTTCTTTGACGTCGACGGTGAGACGCTCGGTACGTGCAGCGCCGCCGTCATCGTCTCGAACAACAAGAACTCGATCTGGACGGCCGGCCATTGCCTGCACAGCGGCAAGGGAGGAAACTTCTTCTCGAAGTTCGTCTTCGCGCCAGGGTACGACGAAACCGCTCCCTGGGGATTCTGGCCGCTGAAGAACATCATTGTCTCGTCCGCATGGGCCGATGACAGTGACAATCTCTGGGGTGACATGGGTGGTGGAATCGTCGCACCGCTATCCCAGTACGGAAACCTCCAGGAATGGGTCGGCGCCTATGGATACCGCTTCAACAGCGAATCCGACATCGCCGGGGTCACTGCTATCGGGTACCCGGTGGACGGCTACAACCGCCCCAGTTCCGATTTCCACGACGGAGCTAAGCCGATGTACTGCCACGGCAACGCCTTCGACGCGGGCAACTGGAACCCTTTCGACGACCGACTGAAGCTCTCCTGTGACATGGGGCACGGCGCCAGCGGCGGTCCCATGGTGGCCGGACTCGACGGGAACAGCCAGATCGTGGGGGTCAACAGCCACCGGCTGGCAGACGGCAACAACAACTGGGTCGACAACTACATGTACTCGTCCAACCATGGAAGCAGCGCCGCCGGTGTGATGAGCTGGCTCAACTCTCACTGACCTCTACCGGCGTCGGGGTGGGACTGCGCGTTCGACCTGCGCAGTCCCACTCCTGTGCGCTACTTTCCTCCCCCACGGATCTCACCCATCAAGGCCTTCGGCGGGTGCGAACGCAGGTAGTCCTCAAACGCCGCCGGAGTCTCGACATACTTCTGCATCTCTGAGGTGACCGGCAGGTTCTCCTGCGTCACCACCCCTCCTGTGTCCCGAGCAAGGACCGCCGCGCTGACACCGCCAGCTGCGATCAGAACTCCCCCCAACGCCAACACGACTGTCCCTGCACGTCCCACGGCCATACTGGCCTCCCCTCTCTGCTTACACCAACCCCGGCCTGTCATCGGCGTACCGCAACACGACCCCCAGGCCACAGACGGTCCGGGCACTCGAAGCCGCCTCTCAACAATGTAGGCGGACAAACACCATGCCGTGAGCACTTGAACAACTGCGCTCCCCCGACGAACTGCCCTCCCTGCGTTGGAAACCAACCCGACAGCCGCCTCCAACACTCCGCCCAGTGACGTCGCCGTGAGACGCCGAAGTACGGTCAGTCGACGCAGGACCACTCCACCCCACTGAAGCTGATCCAGCCACCGAGCGATCCGGATGCACTTCCGACTTCCAGGTTCCCGTTGGGCTGGAGCCAGAGTGACGTGACCTGCCCGTTGGCGCCAGCGAGACTGAATACCTCTCCCACCCGCGGCCTCATTGCGGGGTCGTCGATGACGGCGACGACCCCTCCGCTGAACGATGTCGGAATGGCCGCGATTCCGCGCAGCATCACCGTACCGTCGGGTCTCTTCTTGGCTCCGACCGAGCGCCAGCCGGTCAGCGAGGTGCAGCCGTTCTGGAAGGTCGGTGTCGTCCACGACGCCGATTCCAGCCGGACGGTACCGCCGGTAACGACGATGTCTCCGCCCTGTACGCGCAGGCCGGTGCTGCTCTGCAGCAGCATTCCGCCGGCCAGCGCCTTGACGGTCAGGCCCGTCTTGTCGAGGTAGGTGGCGGCGACTTGGTCGACGAGCTGCACGATGTGCTGGGAGCAGCTGAGCAGCTGGATCGCGGACTTGGCGTTGTCCTGGCGTCGGGCGGTGGCGACGACCGTGGCCTCGGCGGAGCCCGACGTCGTTCCGGCGGTGGTGGTGACGGACGCGCCGCCGGACTGCCAGCCGCCGACGGCTTCCAGCGTGGCGCGGCCCTGGGGGGCGTATCCGGCGTCCGGGCCGCCCGCGGACAGTACGAGGCGGCTGGTGTGTGCTCCGTCGGGTGTCACCTGTGGGCTGGACAGGGTGCTGCTCGGCGCGCTTCCGTCGGGGGTGTCCTGGACGTTGGCGGTCAGCCGGGCCGGCGCCCGCTCGGCGGAGGCGCCCGAGTAGAGGAGGGTGGACGGGGCGGACGTGCCGTTCACCGGGTCGGTCGGGACCAGCACGACCCGTCGGCCGGTCGTGCCGGTCTGAAGGGTGCCGCCGGTGACGGTGCCGCCGGTGATGGTGACGCCCTTGATGGTGCGCCCGTCGATGGCGTCGGCTGACAGGGCTGCGGCGGTGATGCTCCCGGCGGCGAGCTTGTCTGCGGTCACGGCGCTGGCGGCGATCTTGTCGGCTGTGACGGCAAGGGCCTTCAACTCCCTGGCGGTGACGGCGTCGGCGGCGATCTTCCCCGCCGCCACGGCGTCCGCGGCGAGGTTCACCGCGGTGACCGAGTTGGCGGCGAGCTTCGACGCGGTGACCGCGCTGGCGGCGAGCTGCCCGGCCGTGACGGCGCTGGCGGCGAGGTTCGCCGTGGTGACCGCCCCCGCAGCGAGCTCTCCGGTACTGATGCTCCCGGCGGCGATCTCCCGTGCGGTGATGGCGTCGGCGGCGACCGTGCCCGGGGTGACGGAGTCGGCGGCGAGCTTCCCGGCCACAACGGCCGCTTCGCCGAGCTTCGTGGCGGTCACCGCGGCGTCGGTGAGGGCCTTCTCTCCGATCGCCCCGGCGGCGACCTTCGCGGCGGTCACGGCGTCGGCCGCGAGCTGGAGCTCACCGACGATGCCGTCCAGTACCTCCTGGGCAACAACGGGGGCAGGCCCGGCGGATGCGCTGGCCGACGGCGCCGACGCCTTGCCGGAGGTGCTGCGCGCCACCAGGGTGACCCACACCGGCGCGGTCGTAGGGACGGTGACGACTCCCCCTTGCGGCGTGTCGATGGTGGTGACGAGGGTGACGGGCGACGGGGTGGTGCCCGCGGCGTTGGAGGCGTGTACCTCGATGCGGGCCAGGTCCAGCGGGCTGGGCGAGCCGTTCGCGAAGCGCCCGTCCCAGCCGACGCGGACGCCGCCGAGGGCTGGCGCCGCGGTCGGCGCGGACGGCGTGGGCGGGACAGGTCCGTTGACGACGGTGACGGCGGTCGTGCCGTCGGGCTGCTGGCCGATGATGGCGCGCAGCCGGCCGCCGGAGGTCACGGTGAGGGCCCCGTCGTCGATGCTGCTGTGGGAGAGCCGGGAGGACCGCGACAGTTCGAGGAGGGCCGTTTCCAGCGTCGCGATGCGCGTGGCGAGGGCATCCAGGGCTGTGGGCACGATCAGGCTCCGGTCGTGTAGGCGCGGTCGAGGCGCAGCGTGGCGGTTTCGGGCTGGTCGCCTTCGGCCGGGTGCAGGGTCCAGCCGGTGATGCGGCACCAGCTGTCGAAGTCGGCCCACTCGTCGTGCAGGGACACCTGCACGTCGTCACCCACCTGCCAGGAGCCGATCGGCGCGGCAGGGTGGTCGACGACGGTGATCTCGTCGACGGTGGTGAGCTGTTGGCGGCGGGCGCGCTCCGTGCGGGCGATCTGGGCAAGGGCGGCGGGGTCGGTGACCGAAGGCCGGTCGAGGACGTGCTCCAGACGCAGCCGCCCGTCGCGGACCGCGTCCACCGCCCTGACTTTCGCGCTGCCGTCGCCGGCGCCGAGCGCGACGACGACCTGGGCGTAGTCGTCGGCGCTGCTGGTGATCGGCTCGGGCTTGACGATGTTGACGCCGCTCGCGAAGTGCAGGTCGGTGCGGCGCGTGCCCAGTCGCGGCCAGGCGACGAGGATGCGCCGCCCCGGCCGCTCGCCCTCCCAGGCGACGGTCTCTGTCCACTCGGGGCCGCCGTCGAGGGCGGTGGCGTCACGGATCACCCCGGACAGGGGCGGCGCCTCCCATTCCTTGGTGGTGTAGGGGTGTTCGGCGTCGCCCAGACGGGCGGGGCAGCCGCCGGGTGGCAGGTCGACGTGCACGCCGAGGTCGCCGTCGGGCTGCTCTTGGAGGTAGGCCCAGGTGTCGGCGATGACCTGGCACGGGTCGGCTCCGGTGTAGGGGCCGCGGCCGCCGAGGTTGCCGTGCAGGTCGTGGCGCCGGGTCGGGTAGGCGCCGAAGCCGGCGGCCTCCAGCGTCAAGGCGGAGCCCTCGGGCTTCGCCGACCAGATCTGGCCGCCCCAGGCGAGTTGCTGGTCACGTGCCGCCCACAGCAGCACGGTGCCGGCCTCCGCCTGGCTGGGTGCGAGGTGGGCGAGCCGGGGATCGAGGGTGCCGCGCATCTGGCCGGGCCCGTTGCGTTCGAAGCCGAAGGAGACGCCGCCCAACGGCAGTTCGTACGCCAGGACCTCACCGGTGAGGGCGTGGGTCGTGAAGTACCGGTACGCGGGGGGCATCAGTAGGTGCCTTCGACGAAGTCGACGTCGACGTGCATGGTCGTCGCGTTGTTGAGGTCGACGTTGCCGCTCGTGTCCAGGCGCAGGGCCTGCACGGCGAGGGGCAGGGTGGTGCCGCGCTGGTCCAGGCGGAACGTGTAGTTGTCGACGATGGTGATGGACTCCCGCGACACGACGGTCAGGGCGTCGGTGTCGAGGTAGCTGTCGGAGCCCGGGCCGCCGCCGAGGACCTGCCGCCACGCGATGTTCACCGAGCCGGCCACCCGTAGGCCGTGGAGGCTGGTGACGACGATCGCGCCCGTCGCCCAGTACGGAACGTCGACGGTGACCTTCGCGCCGATGCCTGCCGGCCAGTCCTGCCACGTCGCCGCCGGGGGGATCGACGAGTCGGCGAACCCGCCGATGGTGCGGACGCGGCGCTCCCTGCGGGGGTTGGCGACCTGCCTCAGGTCCGTGATCATCGCGTCGGTGACCGTGGCGCAGTTCGGCGGCTGGGTGATCCGGGCCAGGGGTATCGCGGTCATGCCGGGCGGCGGTGCCGAGGTCGTCGCCGAGACGCCCGGGATGACGTGGAGGTAGCCGATGTCGTCCGTCGCGGGGTCGCGCGAGCCCTCGTACTCGGGGTCTTCAACTCGGAGCACCAGCAGGTCGGTTCGCCCGGTGGCGCCGGTCGGGGCGATCGGCACCAGGTGGTCGCCCGAGTTGTACTGGGTGTAGGAGCCCTGGCCCCAGGTGGCGCCTCGGACGATCGCGGAGCCGGTGCCGACTCGCACCCCGGGCCCGGGGGTGGGGGTGGAGCGGACCCGAAGGTCTCCGCCTTCGGTGACTCCCTGGGAGCCGCGGGACAGGTCCCGGATCATCATGCGCAGTGCGCGGGCGGGGTGGATGCCGCCGGTGACCATGAGGGGCGGCTGGATGAGCGTCATTGCGTGGTGCAGCTTCCGTACGGAGGGTTAGAGCGAGGAGGAGGCGTCGCGCCAGGTGAGGGCGAGGCGGGAAGTGCCGGTGGCGTCCTGCGCCGTCCAGCGGACTTCGGAGCGGCCCGGGCCGATGGCGAAGGCGTCGAGGCGGCTCGCGCGGGACAGGGCCCCGGCGGCGGACCCAAGGCTGTTGCGGATCACGGTGCGGGTGCCGGGCCTGGTCTCGATGTCGAGCGTCTCGCCGTCGCCCAGAACGACGGCGAGCTCCAGGACCGCGTCCGTGCCCTCGATCCACACCCGGGGGTTGACCACGGGCCCGGTGACGCGGACCGACGGCCAGGTCGGCCGGTTGCCGGTGTTGAGGGCCCAGCCGGGCCGGGCCTTCGGGTCGGCGGCGCCGGTGGTCATCGGCGCGCGCAGCGGCGCACCGAAGCCCTCGCCGCGCTGGCCCGACACGTCGAGCCCCAAGTTCAACGCGGACGGCGCGTCGGCGTACCAGGCCGGGTCGAGCGCCACGAAGGTCACGTGGATGGGGATCCAGCCGAACGCGGCGTCGGCGAGGCTGACGGCCTCGACTCCGGCGAGGCGCCCGTACTGGCGGCGCACCGGCTGGCCTGGCCTGCGGATGCGCAGCACGTCGGTGGCACCGGGGGTGAGACGCACCCTGGTGTCAGCCGCCCGTTCCAGCTCGGCGAGCCGGTCGAGCGCCGCGCCGGGGTTCCCGGGGGTTCGGATGCCGGCGGTGATGCGCAGGGTGCGCGGCGCGTAGGTGTCCCGGCCCGGGTAGTTGCCGTCTTCGCCGGGGATGGGCCGGTCCCCTGTGCGCCGTTCCGGGGTGCCGATGCCGTCGATGTCCTCGATGAGCACGTCGGTGCCGTGGCCGATGAGAACGCCGGCGACGTCGATCTGCCAGTCGGCCAGCTGGGTCGTGTCGGCGGCCATCAGGCGCGACCTCCCCGCTGGAGGTGGCGCACCCTGCGCATCACGGCGTCGGCGACCTGCTCGCCGCTGACGTTGCTGCCGGTGACGCTGATTGTCATGGAGCCGACCAGCGGCGCCGGGGCGCTGTCGCGCACCACGACGGCCGCGCCGGGCGTGCGGGCGGGGACGAGCTTCGCCGCGGCGGGCCGGGACGTCGCCGTGGTGCGGGCGGTGGCGATGCCGCCGTCGGCGAAGTGCCGCTGCTCGCCGTACAGCACGGTGCCGCCGAAACGGCGTGCGGTCTCCTCCAAGATCATCTTGGAGCGGGCGCGCTTGGCCGGTGACAGGGGGATGTAGCTCTCCCCCAAGGTCTCCGGCTCACCGAAAACCCGCCAGGTACCGGCGGGGACGATCTCCGCGATGTGGTTCTCCGCGCCGCGCGGTGCCCTCAGCTTGCCGTCGTGGATGCCGCCGTTGGCGTAGAACTCGACGATGCCGCCGTCCGCCTTGACCGCGGCGAACGGCGAGTCCCAGGCGCCGCCGTTGAAGTTGGCCGCGCCCTTGGGCGAGAGGATCACCGGGATGTCGATCCTCGACGGGGCGTTGACGTTGACGCTGATGGTCTTCGAGCCGGGGATGCTCTTCACCGACGCGCCGATGGAGTTCAGCTGCGCCTCGACGGCCGCCATGTCTCCGGACAGAAGCGCGGAGGTGAGGGCCTGCGCGGCCGCGGCGCCCTTCTGCTGGGAGACCTGCGCGATCAGCGTCAGCATCGACGACCACTCGGCGTTGGCCGCACCGCCCGCGGTCTTGAACGCCCCGATCACGGCGGACAGGTCGGGGGCGTCGATCGGCTGCTTCGCGCCCCAGATCGTTTTGATCATGTCCATCGCGGCGTTGATGTCGCCTGCGAGCAGCGCCTGAGCGAACGCCTTCGCGCTGTCGAGGCCCTTGAGGCCGGCGATCTGGGTGACCAGGTCGAGGCCGGTAGACAGCTCGGTGCGGGAGGCCTCGGCGCCGGCCCGCGCGGCGTTCGTCATGTCGGTGACGGCCATCTGCTGCATCAGCCGTCCGAACGCGGCGACGTCGTCGGTCTCCGCCGCCGACGCCCACGCCCTGGCCGTGTCCTTGCCGTACTTCTCGGCGATCATCGGGACCTGCTCCAGGCCTGCCCGGTAGGCCTGGGTGGAGCGGGCGGTGCCCTCGGTGACGATCGACTCAAGCTCGTCGGCGACCTGCGTCTGGCCGGACTTGAGCTGGCCGACGAGCTCGGCGAGCATCCCGGCGCTGGACACGCCGAGCTTGCTGAAGTGGTCGGCCAGGTCGAGGCGTCCCTGGACGGCGAGCTCGGACAGGTTCTTCTGGAAGTCGCGCTGCGCCTGGAGCTGGCGGCGCATCTCCCCCATGTAGTCGTCCAGCCCTGCCTTGGCGACCTGGGTCAGCTCGGTGAGCTGCTGCGCGGTGCCGGTCTTCCCGGCCTTGAGGTTGGCGACGAGTTCGTGCGCCATGCCGGCGCTGGCGTCGCCGAGCTTGCTGAAGTGGTCGGCGAGCGGCCCGTAGCCGCGCGCGGTCAGCTCTTCCAGGTCACGCTGGAAGCCCTTCTGGGCGCCGGCCTGTTCGGAGAGGGCCGTGATGTAGCCGGACACGGACGTCTTGGCGAGGTCGAGCTGCATGGCCCCGGCACGGCTGGACGAGGCGACGCGGTCCTGAGCGGCCTTGAAGGCGTCCGCCGGTTCGACGATCGAGGCCATGACCTTGGCCATGTTCTTCATCTCGTCGGTCCATTTGGGCGTGCCGTTCTTGTCGGTCGGCAGCGCCATCGACGGCGACCAGACGTCCAAGTTGGCCTGCACCGACGCCTTGACCTTGGCGTTGACGACGTCCATGGCGGTGGCCTGCTCGGCGTCGGCCTTGATCGCGTCGGACCAGGACTGGCGCCGGTCGTTGAGGATCTTCTTCGCCTTGTCGAAGCTCGCGTCGTACCCGCCGAGGTCGGGGTTCCACGACTTCGCCTTGGCCAGGTCGAGCTTGTCGTTGAGCTGGGCGAGCTTGTCGCCGCCGTTCATGAGGCCGTCGATGACCTCGGTCATCTCCAGTCCGGCGGCCTTCAGCTTCTTCATGTCGTCGCTGTTGGCGAGGGACTGGGCGAGGGCGCGCATGCCTGCGCCGACGTCGTGCTGCTCCCGCTCGGCGCGCAGCGCCTGGGTGAGGTCGTCGGTGACGGCCTTGGCCTTCTGCTTGGAGCTGCTGTAGGCGGCGTAGCCGAGCACGCCGAGGGCGAGGACGCCGGTGAGGCCGGTGACGGCGAGGCTGGTGCCGCGCAGGATCGCGGGCAGCATGGAGCCGCCGGCCTGCGCTTCGGTGACGGCGGCGCGGAACGCGGTGAGCTGGGTGGCCAGTTGGGCGATACCGGCGCGGGTGACCAGGGCGACGGCACCGAGCGCCACAAGGACGCCGATCGTGGACTTCACACCGGGCGGCAAGCTGTTGAAGGCGTTGGCGACGATCGACGCGTCCTGCGCGAGTTCCTGGAGGACGGGCAGCAGGACGCGGGCGATGTCCATGCCCAGCGCGGCGGCCCGGTTCTTGAACAGGTCCCACTGGCCGGCGGTGGTGTTCATCTGGATCGCGTAGGCGCGCTGGGTGGCGTCCGCGCGGTTCACCGCGATGGCGATGCCCTCGTAGGTGTCGGCGTAGTTCTTGCCGTCGGCAGCGGCCAAGGCCAGAACGGCGCGGACAGCCCTGATGTCCTTGAACAGGTTGACCGTTGCCTCGGCCTGGCCTCCGGTCGCCGCGTTGACCTTGTTCATGACGGTGTACAGGCCGTCCTGCTCGATGGCGCTGGCCGCGGACTCGTAGCCGAGGCCCTTGAAGAGCCCGCCCAGCTCCTTGGTCGGCTTCATCAATCGGGTCATCAGCATGTTCAGGCTGGTGGCGGACTCGGCCGCCGGGATGCCCGCCAGGGTGATCGCCGCAAGGGCGGCGGACACGTCCTCGAAGGAGACGCCCGCGGCGGCGGCCATCGGGACGACGTCGCCGAGCTGCATGCTCAGCTCTTCGAACGAAATGACACCCTTATTGACTGTTTGGAACATAATGTCCATCACGTCGGCGGCCTTCGACGCGGGCATGCCGTAGGCCTTGAGGACCCCCAGCAGGCCCGTCGCGGCGGTCTCCGTACTGGTCAGACCAGCGGAGGCACCCATCGCGGAGACCCGCAGGATCCCCATGGCCTCCGCGCCATCGAAGCCCGTGCTGACGATCTGGTAGAGACCCTGCGCCAACTGGCTTGCCGTCTGCGGAAGTTCGGTCGACATCCGCACGATCTCGTCGGTGAACGCGCGGACGTTCCGAGCGTCGATCTGCTCGCTGATCGTGAGGACGTTCGCCATCTCCCGCTCCAGGCGGATCGCACCGAGCGCACCGGCGGCCAGCACCGCGCCGAGAGCGAACCCGCCGGCGACCCACCCGGAGATCCGGGACGCCGTGGCGGCCTGCGCGGCCGCGGCGGCCTCGGTCTGCGCGCGGCTGACCTCGGCGGCGGCAGCAGCAGCCCGCCGGGTGGCCTGCTCCTCGGCAGAGGCGAGCGAGGTGCGGGCCTGCGCCGCAGCGGCACCGGCCTGAGCCGCGATGGCACTGGTGCGCTCGGCCAGCCCGGCGGCGCGGGCGGCGCTCTCCTGCGCGGCGGCGGCCCGAGCAGCCTGCACCGCCTGCGCTTCGGCGGCGCGGGCCGCCGAAGCGGAGGCAGCTTCGGAGGTGCGCTGCGCCGCGACGGCGCCCGCGCCGGTGGTGGCCTGGGCGCGGGCGGCCATCGTCTGCGCGACTTCCTGGGCGCGGGTCGCCCTGGTCGTCGCCTCGATCGCCGCAGCGTGCTCGGCCTCGGCTCGGGCCGCGGCCTGGGACGCCACAACCTGAGCGCGGCCAGCACGCTCGGCGGAGGCGGTCGCCGCCTGCTGCGCGGCGGCCGAGCGTTCCGTGGCCTCCCGGACGGCAGTCTGGGAGACCGCGGCCTGCTGCGCAGCAGCAACCTGGGCGCGACCGAGCCGGGCCGCGGCCGCCTCAACCCGCTCCAACTCGGCTCTCGTCGTCGCAAGTTGGCCATCGAACTGCCTGAGCTGCTGCGCGCCGCCGCGCAGCCCAGCGGTCAACTGCGGGAACGAAGCCTGCAGCTGGACGTACAGGGTGTAGGCGCCGGACACCCGGCTGCTCCTAACTGGACTGCTTGATCAGCCCGATGCGCACCCCGCGCCCCTCGGCCCCTTCCGGGACCTGCTCCGACTCCATCTCGATCAACTCGCAGCCCGGGCAGCGGCTGGTCTGCGCCACGTAGGCGTGCCGGTCACCGCCCTGCTGCTCGTCCCACTCGGCGCTCCGCGTGCCGCACCCACCGCACACGTCGCGCTGCCACGCGGCCCACGCCAGCGCCTTCGCCCGGTCCAGCGCGCTCCACCTACCGCCCGAACTCGCGCCCATCAGCTGCGAGTGCGGGATCCGGTAGGCCTCGCACAGCTCCATCTCCGCGCGAAGCTGCGCGTCGGCCTCTAGCCTTTTCCCAGGTCAACCCGCAGCTGCTGGTTGACGGCGAGCGCCCCGGTGAACAGCACCTTCGCGTCGGAGTCGGACCACTCGTCCAGCAGCACCTGGGCGTCCTCCACCGTCATCCCGTCGACCTCGGCGCCGGTCTCGTCCCGCTCGACGTAGGACGCGGCGACCAACGCAGCCGGGAACGTCTCGACGTTGTACTGCATGCCGTGATCGGCCTGCTCCTCCGTCGGCGCGTGCGCCTTGAGCAGCGCCTCCCACGCCGGCCTCGGCAGCGCCCGGAACGTCAGTGAGACGGTGACGTCGGCCAGGGCCTGCTCGGCGGTCGCCAGGACCGAGCGGGCGATGACGACCTGCGGGTGCGCCTCCACGAAGGCGTCCACCGCGTCGTCGTCGACGCCCTGACCGGTCGCGGCGGTGCGGGCCGCCGCTCGGGCCTGCGCCACCTTCATCTGCGCGTCCGTCACGGCGAGCTGCGCCGCGGCGTCGTCGCAGACGGACACCGTGCGCTCCGGCAGGGCACGGGACCGGAGCCGGGCCATCTTGGCCCGCCAGTGCGCGTCTCGGGCGACCGCCTGAACCGGCGGTTCCACCAGGGTGGTCGTCATCGCCCGCCCCCTCAGCCCGCGGCGGCGGCCGGGACCGGCGCGTCCAGGGTCGGCAGGTCCGAAATCGAGAACGAGACCTTGAACTTCGCGGCCTCGGCACCGGCACTGTACGACGGAGCGCGGGAGCCGACTCGAACCGGGAAGATGTCGAGGCTCTTGGATGCCGGGACGTCGCCCTTGCGGAGGATGCAGACGTAGCCGACGGTGTCCTTCGAGAGCAGGGTCTCGATGGCGTCACCGCTCAGGTCCTCGTAGAAGGTCAGCGAGCTGTTCGCGGCCTTGTCCTCGCCCGGAATGGACGTCGCGAACTTCGCGCCCAGGTCCGGGGTCTCGATCGGGCTGTTCTCCAAACTCCAGCCTTCGATGTCGGACACCTGCCGGGACAGGTCGGTGCCGGCGGTCAGCTCCTGGCGGGTCGGGATGTTCGTCGACGCCTGGATCGTCTTGACGAAGACGATCCGGGTGACGCCGCGGCGCATGTACCGCTGCTGCGTGGATGCCACGCTGGACTCGCATTTCCGGGGACCCGATCACCCGGGCGGTGCGCCGCCGGAGACCCGTCCCCTCGTCGCACCACCCGACTTCGGGGCGGCGGCGGGGAGTCGGCCCGTACCGGTGGTCGGGCGTCCGTGCGGGGGTCTCCACGGTGAGATGCCGCCGAAGCCGGCGGCGGCGGGTTCAGCTGTCAGGTGTCGTCACGTGCAGCACGAACCGCGCGATGTAACTGTATACGCCGTTGGCGACGGACTGCCCGTCTTCCTTGTCGATCTCCCTGCCGATGACGGCATGCCCAGGCGGGGTGATGGGCGTCGCGAAGCCACCCTTCGGGCTCGCGCCGAGGACCGCCGTCCGGACCTTGTCAGCCATCCACTCCGCCTGCTCACCGGTGGTCGCGACCGAGGTCACCTGGTAGAGGAGCCGACCGTCACCGGCCTGGTCGCCGAACGGCGGCCCGGAGGCGGTCCCGCCCAGCGGGTACAGCACCGTGTACGGGATCGCGTTGCCCGTCGGCTTGTCGGCCGTCGTCGGCGGCGCGCCGTACCCGCAGCTGCGGCCGGTCGCCGCGGCGATCGCGTCCCGTAGCGCCGTCGACACGACCCTTCCCTGAACGGGCATCTACTCGTCCTCCTCTTCGTCTTCTCCCGCGTCGTCGCCCAGCCGGCACGCCGTGATCTGCCCGGCGAGGTCGAGGTCGGCGTAGCGCAGCATCCCGGCCCGGTCCCACATCGGCATATCCACCGGCGACGTCTCCAGGTACAGGCCCAGCTCCCCCGTGGCCTCCTCCACGACCTCCAGCACGAACACCGCCCGGGACAGCAGCCCGGCGCCGTGCGCCCTCAGCACCCCGGCCACGGCCTGGTGGATGTCGTCGGTCAGCTGCTGGTTCACCCGGACACCACCGCCTGCGCGACCCGCGCCATACCGGCGACGAACAGCGGCGCGACCTTCTGCACAGCCTGGCCGACGTGCGGGAACGGCGGCTGGTGGTACACCCGGCCAAGGCTGTCCGCCCCGGAGAAGCCGTACTCCAGGCGCGGGCCCTGCGGGCGGGCGGTTCCGACGACGGCTTCCACGCCGCTCGGGGTGGCGTGGACCTCCGTCGTCCAGGAGCGCCGGTAATCGCCGGTCTGAACTCCGGGGCCGGGGCGCCCGGACGCGCCGGCACGGATCGCGGTCTCCAAGATCATCGCGTGATGCCGCACCACCGCCGTTGCCGCCGGCACCACGGCGGCGGCCCGCGCCTCCAACTGCCCGGCCAGGACCCCGGCGTTGCTGCTCACCTGCGCCATCAGCCGTCCACCACGCCAAGCTCACCGGGCTGCCGGACGCCGAGCGCCCACTCCGTGAGCTGGGCGAGCAGCGCCCGCACGAACTCGTGCGGGCCGCCGTCGAGGAGGTCGTGCCGCGCGAGGACGGAGCGTTCGGTCTCAGCAGGGTCCAGGGCGCGCAGGAACGCGGCGGCCGCGGGGCCCGGGTCCGGTGCTTCGCCGACGACGACGCGCGCGGTGCCCTCCCACTCGGGGGCGGAGGTCGGACGCAGCAGCAGCTGGAGCTCCGGCAGCTGCCCGGCGGTGTGCCGCAGCTCATACGAGCGGACCTGGTCGGCGACGTCGTGCCCGTCGATCTCCAGGCGGGCGGTCGGGCCGGTCGCCTGGATGCGGGCATGCCGCTGCTCAGGGGGGCTGGTGGGGGTCATGGATCCGAGCCTAGGCGGGGCAACGGACACACTCCCGGAAGGGCGGAGGTGAACGTCGGCTCGCTCTGTTGCGACGGTCTGCCGGACGCGGGGTACCTGGACTGGAGAGAATCAGGTCATGGCTCAACCACAACCGCTCACACCGGAGCTAGAGAGACAGTGCGGGGAATACGTACAGCTTCTGCGCGCCGGGATGCTTTCCCCGTACTCGCTCCCGGCTGTAGCGTCCGCCGTGGAGGAGGCCGTCCTCGCACGTGCATGGGCCCGGACCCGGGACCCGTTCGAAAGTGTGGGGAGCCGACTCTACATCCTCTCCGTGGCAGGGACACATCGGCGGGTCAAGGTCGGAAGGTCAGACAACGCTCGCGAACGCATCGCCACTCATCTTAACGAGTACCACTGCAATGGGCACGGGCTCATCGATGCATGGATCTCGAACTCACTACTCAACGCAGATCTCTTGGAGACAGCCATTCACAAGCTCCTGAGGATCTGCCACCAACCGAGCTACCGACGGGAGGAGTATCCGGACGGCGACTTCGAGAGCATTTGCGCACTGGCAGCTGATTTGGACGCGAAGCACAGTCTCACTGAGGAACAGGTTCGATTCCACGAGTGGGATCGGCAGGAACGCATGAGGAAGGGGGGCGAGGAGATCCTTCGCGAGATCGAGTACCAAACCGACCGCGCCTTCGGCGTTGGTGAAACCAACGGAAGCCCCTGATCCGTCGGGCGCCTTCGTAGCGACGACGGTCACGAGGTCGCCGCGCGCGGACAGCGGGGCGGCTGGCCGCCGCCCCCCTTATCCGACTCCCTCTCCAACCGCAGCGCCATCCCCGGGACCTCCCAACTCGCGGTTCGGCCATAGCCTTCAAGCGCCGTTCGCACCCCTTCGCGCCGGTGACGATTCGCGTACGCAGCCTTACTGTTGGTGGCGATCACGGGGCGCACTCGGCGACCCGGTGTCCAGGAGGTCCCATCATGCGACGCCTCGTCACGACGCTCGGTACTCTCATCGCCGCAGGGACGCTGGCCGTGGCCGTCCCCACGTCCGCCCAGGCCGCCACGGGCACTCTGACGTTCCACAACGTGATCTTTCCTGACGGGTCGGGCGTCGGCCCGGGCGTGCCGTACGTCGACCCGGCCCCGGGCTGCTACGACGTACCGAGGGAGGCGCAGGGGCCGCTGTCGGGCGTGAACAACGCGACGGACAGCACGGTCCGCTTCTACTGGGGAGAGGACTGCACCATCGCGCTTTTCAGCGTGTCGGCTGGCCGTTCGGTCAGGTTCAACTCGCACCCGCGCTCCTTCATGGTCGAGAGCTAACCGGAGGCCCGAACGCAGCCACGCCGGTCCATGTGGCCGAAGGGCGGGCCATTCGGGCACGGGAGCCCGATCAGGTGGACAGCGGCTATGTCGCTGTCCACCCCGTCCGATCTGCGGCGGCGAGAGGAGCCGACCCAGCCGGGTGGTGGGCAGGTCGTCGCAGGCGCCCGTCACCACCCGGCGTCGCAGCTACAGCACAACTTCGTCGAGGCGGGTGATGCGGGCGACTTCCACCGTGCTGGCCTCGCCCGGGTCGAGGGCCTGCCAGGTGCGGCCGACGGTGCCGGCGGTCGGTGCCTTCGTGGCGACGACGGTCACCAGGTCGCCTCGCTGTGGGAGCGGTGCGGACAGTGGGGTGACGAGTCCGTACCAGGAGGCGTTGTCCTCCAGCCATCGGCCGCCGACGAGGTGTTCGACCGCGGCGAGGCCGTGCGCGGACAGCACCGCGCCGGCGCCTTCCCAGATCGTGGTCGTCGGGGTGGGCCCCACCAGCCCGGTGTCGACGTCCAGGACAGGGGTGCCGGTCGGCCTACTGATCCCCACGATGTCGACCATCACGGCGGTCTCCATCGTGTGACGGACGGCATCGAGGTCCACAGGGGTGCTCACGCCGCGCCTCCGGCCTTCTCGATGCGCATCCACGTCCGGCGGACCACCGACAGGCCACCGGACTCCCCCGGGTCCAGCACCTTGAACGTGCGGCCGACGGCGCCCGGGTCGGTGCTCTCCACGATCGTGACGGTGTCGCCCTCGGCGGCGACCGGCGCGGACAGCGGGGAGAACAGCAGGTAGCGGCCGTCGCCGTCGTCCTTGTACGGCTGGCCTTCCAGGCGCAGCACGATCCCCGGGCCGCCGCTCGCCCGGTGCAGGCCGGGCCCTTCGAACTTCACGACGTCGGGGCCGGGCACGTACTGGCCGGTGGTCGGGTCGAAGATCTGCGGGCCGGACCCGCTGATCCGGATCTTCTCGGTCAGGAGCAGCCGCTCGACGATGGCGGTGACGCCGCCGGATTCGGGCAGGGCGGTGCCGGGGTCTGTGGTGGGGGTGGTCATGATCCGAGCCTAGAAAGCACGGCGGACACTGTCGGGTTGGCAGCGGGCCCTCCGACCTGCGGGGGCGCCTCTGTTGCTCGCACGCACCGTTCGCTTGCCGACGGCTGGCTGGTAGCCTTCCGTCCGCGTAGCGGCCACACAGAGTGTTGAAGCGTGGCCTGTCGGCCAGTTAGGGCCCAGTGGCGCAGGGGGCGATCAGATGGGCGTAGTTCTTCCCGACGAGTTGGCATGGCTTCTTGATCTCATCGGCGTGCATTGGCCGAACGTGGATGAGGACGAGTTCAACGAGATGGCGACCGCTCTGCGCAGCTTCGCCGACGAGGTCGACAACGGCCGCGCCGGTACGGTCGTCGCGGTTCAGCGGATGGTCGCGGAGAACCTCGGGGCGGCCACAACGGCGTTCGAGGCGCACTGGAACAAGCTCAACGGCACGCATCTGCACAACCTTGCCGAGGGCGGACGAATGCTGGCCACCGCTCTTGACGGTGTCGCCCTCGTGATCGCGGGCGCCAAGGGCGCCGCCGTCGTGCAGCTGGGCATCCTCGCCGGCGAGGTGGTGGCAGCTCAGGCAGCGGCGCCGTTCACGTTCGGCCTGTCGGAGTTCGGCGCGCTGGGCGCCACGCAGATCACGCGGATCGCGGTGAAGAAGCTCCTCAAGGAGGCTGAGCAGCAGATCGTGGCTCAGCTCATGGAGATCGCGAAGGCTCCGATCATGAACGCCCTCGCCGGAATGGCGGCGGATCTCGCGGTCCAGGCCGTGAGTATTTCTGCCGGCGTCCAGAGCGGCGTCAACTGGAAATCTGTGGCTGGTTCAGGCGTCGAAGGCGCCAAGGAGACTGATCTCGGAGCGGCTGTGACAGGGGGCGGGAATGGCGGACATCCGGCATAACTACGAGGAGACCGCAGAGCTCGCGAAGCGCATGGGTGAACATGCGAATCACCTGGAATCCACGGCCGGCGGGCACACGAGTCACGTTGCAAACAGGTTGAAGAAGACTCGCGGAAAGGACCCGCTGGCCAATGCTGCGGTTAACGCCGCAGAGCAGATCATGAATGTCATTCGGAAAGCCGAGAGAGATCTCCACCGGCATCTTCGGCTTGTCCAGCAGGGTCTGGAGCACACGTCGAGGAACCATCACCAGAACGACAAGGCCCTGGCGACCATGCTCGCCAAGATCAACAGCCGGTCGGAGGACCAGGTCAAGGCGCTGAAAGCAGCGCCCGACCGGGTGCAGGGTCCCGATCCGACGAAACCTCCGGTCACGGTCGCAATCCAGTGGAAGCCGGGGATGCCAAGGTCGGCGTTCGCCTGGAAGGCCCAGAGCCTGGCCGGGGCGAGCCGCCGCGGGGAAACGTACAAGGCGACCAACAAGGTGCTGCGTGATCGCGAAATCACTGACACCTACAAGGGCGCCCTCATCCACCTCATCCTGAAGAACAACAAGGACAATCCGGATCTGGCCGAGAAGGCCAAACATGCTGTCCGCACATCAATGCAGCCGGACCACGTCATAGACCTTCAGGCCGGTGGACTCGACCACTGGCAGAACCTTAGAATGCTAGAAACAAAAACGAACTACGAAACCGGGACCGTGCAACTATGGCGAACCATTAGACCCGTCCCGGACGGAACACCAATCAAAGTCAAAGTGAAATGGAAATGACAGACCTCGACATTCCCGACACGATTTCCCTCCTGCGTGAAACCCTGGCCGCACACGAGAAGGAACTCGAACTCTGGGACCCGGAAATTCCCGCCGGAGCCGACGCCGCCGAAATCCCGCCGAACATCCCTACGGGCGTCGCCGACCTGCTCTCAGCCTCCGACGGCCTCTACCTGACCCACTCCACAAGGCTCTTCACAGCCAGCGAGCTGATGAGCAGGCAGTTCCCCGAAGGGCTGGAAGAAGCCGAACTCCCCGACGGGTCACCCCTCGAAGACACCTCCAGGTTCTTCTTCTTCGGCCTGGCATGCGAAAACCCACTGCTCGTAGACCGTGACGGGAGCGTGTGGCGGGCCCCTGACGAGGGCTACGTCTGGTTCACCGGCTGCCGGATCGAACCGATCGCAGGCAGCGTCGAAGAGTTCTTCCGGACCTGGGTGGCATCCCCCCGGTTCCAAGACCTCGCCGGCGTCGCCCCCGACAATCTGGACAGCAGCCACTGGTACCAGCTGCTGCGGCTCAGCGGCCTCGCCGCGTAACCTCACTGCCTGAACCATCCAATCGCCCGAGGAGCACCGTGGCCACGCACGCAGAACTCACGAAGCTGTTCAGCCCCCAGGGGGTGATCACGCTTCCCCGTGAGGAAGCCGTCCGGAACAAGCTGCCGCAGGCCGACATCGACGCCCTCGCGGACGTCGGCCTGCCCGCCCACCTCGACGCGTTCTTCAGCATCAACGTCACCGGCGAACCCTCCGCGTTCACGCTGGTCCCGATCGACACCGGCGACGCGGTCGTCAACGTGCTGTGCCTCGGCGGCCCGCCCGCCGCAACCGACGGACGCTTCTGCCTTGATCTAGAGGACGGGTACATCATCCTGCTCCAACTCGGAGAGCAGCCCGCCGCCGAGATCGTCAACACCTCGCTCGCGCAGTTCACCGAGTTCCTGTACCGCATCGGCCTGCGCTACGAGCACATCCACGGCAGGACCGACGACGAAGCTGACGACTACACCCGTAAGCTCCGCGACTACCTCGCCGCCCGTGACCCTCAGGCCTTCGCCGCGGAGGACACCTGGTGGAGCATGGTCTTCGACCACCTCCTCGGCAAGGACCTCCAGGCCTGAACCCTCAAGCGGCCGGGGCGGAGTACACGGCTAGCATCGGCGCCATGAGCAGCAGCGCCCCCCGCACAGCGCCCGGCACGTGGCCGACGTGCGGCCACGAACACCCGACCGGCCCCCACAGCGGCCCCGGTGCCGGCCGTTGCGTGCGTCTTCGCGGTCACCGTGAACGCGCCGACGGCACCGGCCCGCTCGTCCACCACGACGGCGTCCGCGAGTGGGAGCAGCAGCCCGACCAGCCGTGGTGGGCCGAACTCGGGCTCGGCGACGACGGCTGACTCCCGCCGCCGGGCGGGTGCGGTCAGGCGAACATGCAGGGCCTGGGGTACCCCATCCGCTCGCAAGCGGCCGCTTCCTCGTCGAGGTGAGCCACGGCGCCCGCGTGCCCGTGAGCGTCCAGCAGCATGACCACAGTGCAGACCGCGATCACGTGGATCTGATCCACAAGCCCCAGGCCGGCCACCGCTTCGGCGAAGCCCGCTTCCTTCGCGGCGACCCGGCGCACAGCGGCCGTCGTCGCGAACTCGGACTCCGGCGGCGCCAGGGCCGCCACCTCGTCGAGGTCTCGCACGTTCATGGGCGGCTTCCCCAGATCGCCGAGGAGGTCGTCGTAGGAGAGGGCCAGCAGGGCGAGTACGAGCTCCAGCCGCTCCGTACCCAGGCCTTCGAGGCACGCCGCGACCTGGGCCCGGTTCCTCGTCAGGTAGGCCCGGGTCAGGTCGATCCCACGCCATTTCGCGTCCACCATCCACGGGTGTCCTGTCTCTGTCACGCCTCCACCCCTACCAGACTCGCGGAGGTGGTGGAGGCGTTTCAGGGCTGGTTCACCTGTTCGGGACGGCATCGGCACCCCGCACCTTCAAGCCAGCGCGCCGCCCGGCGGGGAGGCCTCACGCACCCGCCGGGCGGCGCTGCGCGAGGCCCGTTTCGGACAGTTACCTATGGGGACAGTAAGTGGGCCTGCGTGACGAGATCCGAGGGGCGCGCACTGGCGCCAGCGCGGCAGGGTTCTCCGGCTCTCGCAGCGGCCCGGAGCTACGCGTCGAGCGGAATGGTGGCGATGGTGTCCCAACATACTCACAACACTCCTTGGCGCAGGCTGGGTTCGGCTGCAGGCTGGACGATACGGGTGCGTGCGTGATCGCGGCCGGACGCCTTGAGGGCGCACCCAGCGCAGCGGCGCCTGCCTGTCGTGAAATAGTGGATGACGGCCTTGTCGATGTGACCGCAGGCAAGGTGGCGGACGCGCACCGGAACGCGACTGACTTGGTACGGATCCAGGATTTCGTAGCCGGAATCGCGGAGGCGCTCTGCGACCACAGCCTGGTCGAGACGGGGCGGGCCGGAGCGAGAGGGACCCGGGCCGGGGGCCGCGGGTGGCGGCACCCTGAGGGCCCGACATCCAGGGCATTTGGTTCCGCTCTGCTTGATACCGCGGACCCTGCGGTCCCGGTTGTTCAGGTGGACGCTCCGGACGGTGTCAAGGGAGCGGATCGAGATGTAGCCGCAGGCGACGTGACGGACCCGCCACTTGCGGGTGACACCGCCTGGGTAGGGATCGTCAGACGGTTCGTACCCGAAGAGGAGAAGGAGTTCCTCAGCGGCTTTCGCACTGAGGGCCAGTTTTTGGTTGTTGGTCCAGGGCTGGGTCGATCTGCTCTGGACCGCTTGCTGCCTGGCGGGGCGGGCGCAGCGGGGGCACTGTGCGCCGGCGGTGAGCTGATTGAGTGTCTTGGTGATGATGTGGCCACAGGCGGTGTGGCGCACGCGCCATGGCTCGGAGGCGGAGCCGGGGCGGGGCTGCTCCCGGGTGTATCCGAGGTTGTGCAGCAGTTTGGCGATCCTGCGGCTTCTCGTGGAGGACGGGGCGGCGGTGATGATCCCGGCGCAGGTGTCGCAGTGGCCGTCGAACCCGATCAGGGAGACGTCCGATGCGGTGCCACAGGCACGGTGCCGGAGGGGCCACGCCTTGGAGACGGAACCGGAATAGGCCACTTCGGGATCCCAGCCGAAGGTGGCCACGTACGCGACGGCTTCTTCCGGTGAGAGGCCTTCGGCACGTGTGGGCCGGGCGGGTCCGTCGGGCAGGCAGATCCGGCAGCTGAGCCCGATACGGGTGAGGGTGTACAGGTGGGAGCGGGCGTGGTGACCGCAGGCTATGCGGCGGACGTCGACGGGGATGTGATGGTTCTGGTACGGCTCCAGGAGTTCGTAACCGGCCTCGTGAAGGCGCTTGCGGACCTCGTCCTGGCTGAGCGATTGCCGGCCCTCGGGCCTGTCGCCGATCGGCGTGCGGTCCTCGATCAGATCAAGCTGCTGAGTCGAGTTGGCTGTCACGGAATGTCCTTACACAGATGGCCGAGTGGCAGGTCGGGGGCTCTGATGGTGTCGGGCAGATGGGGCAGTGAGCGGTCGGCTCGGGTCCAGGACCTTCTTGCGGGTGAATCATGGGTATGCCCAGCGGGCATCAGCACCGGCCGGTCCGACGCTATGTCAACTTCGGTATTGGACTGCGTGGTTCGTGATGCAATCCACGGGGCGGTTGTGGCAGGGTCAGCTGGGTGCTCTTTCTTGACTACGCGGACGCCCGCGATCACCGCGACTTCGACTACCTGACCGCCGGGTCCCTGCGCGACCTGGCTGCCTCGGGCACGCCCGAGGACCAGGCCGCGGCGTTCGCGGCCACCGTCCTCCGCAACCCCTCCGTGCCGGCTGTGCTGGAACGCCTTGCCGGTCTTGCCCTGCCGCCGTGGTACCTGACGGCCGGGAGTCTGTTCCAAACGGTGTGGAACGCGGCTGCCGGCCGGACGGACCTGTCGGCGGGGATCCGGGACCATGACCTGTTCTTCTTCGACGAGGACACCTCGTGGCAGGCGGAAGACGTCTGGATCAAGAAGTGCCTGGGAGCGGCCGCGGATCTCGGTGTTGAGCTGGAGCCGCGGAACCAGGCGCGTGTGCACATCTGGTACGACTCGAAGTGGGGCAAGAAGATCGCCCCGTACCGGGACCTGCCCGACGCGATCAGCTCCTTCGCGGCGACCAGCTGCTGCGTGGGTCTGTCCCTGGACAGCGGCGGGAAGCTGGCCGTGCACTCCACCCACGGGTTCGTCGATCTGTTCAGCCTGGTGCTGCGGCCGAACCCGCTGACCGTCGCCCCGCAGGCGGTGTACGAGGCGAAGGCCGAGCGGTGGATGCAGGAGTGGCCGCAGCTGACGAAGCTGCCGTGGGTGGAGCCGACCGGCCGGTAGGCTCCCGCGCGGATCAGACCGCGGTGAGGATTGAGGTGCCGCGGCACGGTCAACGCCAGGAATCTCCGCCAGGAAGGAGTCGCAGAATGCTCCGACGGATGTCGTCGACGTCGGTGCGGGACGCTGCTTCGATCGTCAGCCTCACCACCGGTTCGACGTTGGAGGCCCGCACGTTGAACCAGCGGCCGGGCCCGTACGTCACCGTGAGGCCGTCGAGGAAATCGGTGGTGTCGGGGAACTCCTGGGCGATGTGGCGAACGGTGGCGCGCGGGTCGGCGGCGGGGATGTTGATCTCCCCGGAAGTGACGTAGCGGGTGAGCGGGGCGAACAACTCGGACGCCGGTTTGGTCTGGGTGCCGAGGGCGGCCAGGGTGTGCAGGGCGGCGAGCGGGCCGGAGTCCGCGTGCCAGAACCGACCGAAGTAGTAGTGACCTGACGCCTCGCCGCCGAGGATCGCGTTGGTGGCCTGCATCTGCTGCTTGACGAAGGCGTGCCCGACCCGGGAACGGACCGGGAGGCCGCCGTACTCGCGGATGGTCTCGGTGGTGGCGTGGGAGGTCAGCAGGTCGTGGACGACTGTCCCGCCGGGCTGGGCGGCGAGGTGGCGGCTGGCCAGGAGAGCCAGCAGCGCGCAGGGCGGCACGGTGCGGCCGAGTTCGTCGATGACGAAGCATCGGTCCCCGTCGCCGTCGAACGCGAACCCGAGGTCGGCGCCGTGCTCGACCACAGCCTGCTGGAGGTCGCGCAGGTTCGCCGCCTCCATGGGGTTGGCGTCGTGGTTGGGGAACGTCCCGTCGAGGTCGAAGTACAGCTCGACCGTCTCGACGGGCAGGCCGGCGAGCAGCGGCGGCCAGGTGAGCCCGGCCATGCCGTTGCCCGCGTCGGCCACGATCCGCAGCGGGCGAAGGCCCTCCAGGTCGACCTGTTCGCGCAGGCAGGCGGTGTAGTCGTCTTGGAGGTGGATGCCTGTCGTCGTGCCGGGGCGGGCACCGGCGGCGCGGGCGGGCAGGCCGGCGTGGAGGAGGGAGTGGATCTCCTCCAGGCCGCTGCCACGGGCGACAGGGCCGACGTTGGCCCGGGTCAGCTTGATGCCGTTGTCCGACGCCGGGTTGTGGCTGGCAGTGATCATCGCGGCGGGAAGGTGCAGCGTCCCCGCGGCGAAGTAGATGACGTCCGTGGCCGTCAGGCCCGCCCACAGCACGTCGGCGCCGCGCGAGCGGACCCCGTCCGCGAACGCCTGCGCCAGCTCGGGCGAGGTCGGGCGCATGTCGTGCCCGACGACAACCTCGGTCGCCTGGAGGTAGTGGGCGAACGCCTCTCCGGTGGCGCGTGCCAGCTCGGGAGTGACCTCGGACCCGGCGCGGCCCCGGATGTCGTACGTCTTGATCGCAGGGTGGCAGGCCGCGCCCGGTTGCTCGACGGTCGTCACGATGGCGTTCCTCCTGATGCGGTACGGGCGTGGGAGTATCCGGTCGTGCCCCGGTTGCGGCGGGGCACGACCGGCTTCGTGGTGCGCGGGGGCAGGCCACGAAGGAGCACCGGAGCGGTTCCGGTGCTGGCAGAGGGGAGTTCGGCATGAGCGTTGAGGTGCCGCCGGGGCACGCCGAGGTCGCGCCCGGGTACGTCCGGGCGACGTGGCCGATGGCAGCAGGCGCGCTGATCACGGACGAGGACGGGCGGGTGCTGCTCGTCAACCCGACGTACCACACGGGCGAGTGGAAGGACCGGTGGCTGTTCCCCGGCGGGGGGATGGACCGCGGTGACGACGGCCCGGACGCAACGTGTGCCCGGGAGGTCGCCGAGGAGCTGGGTCTTGAGTGGCCGGTTGGTGACCTGCTGGTCGTCGACTGGATTCCGCAGGACGGCCGGTTCTTCGAGGAGGCGATTTTCGTGTTCGACTGCGGTGTGATGGATGCCGCCGCGCGCGAGCGGGTCCGCCTTCCCGAGGATGACGAACTCGCCGGGTTCCAGTTCTTCCCGCTGGCGGAGGCCGTGGCGAAGCTGGCCGCCCCTGACGGCCGGCGTCTTGAGCAGGCCGTCGCCGCGAGCGAGCGCCGGTCGGGTCCGGTGTTCTTGAAGTACGGGCGGCCCCGCACGTAGGCGGCCGGCGGCGGCGTTCACCTGCGGCGCCCCGCCCAGGTGTGGTTGATGACGAGTTCCGCGAGCTGGCGGGCAGCGTACGGGGCGCCGAGCGTGCGGGCGGCCTGGCTCATGTCCGCCAGCTGACCGGGGTCCTTGAGGAGCGGCAGCAGCGTCTCGCGCAGCCGCGCCGCGGTCGCCTGGTCGCCGACCAGCGCGAGGGCGGCGCCGGCGTCCTGGAGGGCTTCGGCTCCGCGCTGCTGCTCGTGTCCGGCGGTGGGCACGAGTGGGATGAGCACGGAGGGCAGGGCGAGGGCGGTGAGTTCGGCCAGGGTTCCCGCGCCCGAACGGGAGACGACCAAGCTGGCCGCCGAGTACACGTCGGCGAGGTTCCCGGAGACGTAGGGCACCAGGTGGTACCGCTCGGCGAGTGCGGCGGGCAGGCCCGCGGTGGCGGCCTGGATGGTGCCGAGGTTGTCCGGGCCGCACTGGTGGAGGATCTGGCAGTGCTCCAGCAGGTCGGGCAGGACCTGGGTGACGAGCCGGTTGATCTGCGCGGAGCCCTGGGCGCCGCCGGTGACGTAGACCAGCGGCAGGACCGGGTCGAGCCGGTAGTGGGTGCGGGCGGCGGACCGGTGGCCGCCGAGCAGTGCGGGTCGGATCGGGTTGCCGGTGACGACGGCCCGCCTGCGCACGCGCGCAGGCAGGGAGTTGAGGGAGGTGGCGTGGCTGACGGCGATCGTGGTCGCGAAGTGGGCGAGGACCCGGTTGGCAAGGCCCAGGGTCATGATCTGTTCGTGCATCACCAGCTTGCGGCCGGTCAGCCGGGCGGCCAGGCCCACGGGCACGGCGACGTAGCCGCCGGTGGACAGCACGACGTCGGGGCGGCGCCGGGCGAGCGAGGCGATGGCCTGGGCGATGCCGAACGGCACCTTGAGCATGTCGACGACCGTGCGGGCGAGCGCGCCGGGGTGCAGTGAGCGGCGGACCTTCCCGGCGGCGAGCGGCCGGAAGGGGATGTTCTGCTCCTTGGCGATGCGGGATTCGAGTCCGGAGCTGGTCCCGAACCACACCGCGTCGAGGGCGATGCCGCGCTCGTTGAGGGCGTTGGTGACGGCCTGCACGGTCGTCAGCGCGGGGTAGGTGTGGCCGCCCGTGCCGCCTCCGGCGACGACGAGGCGGACGGTGTTGCGGCGGGATCGGGACACGGCGGGGCTCCAGGGGGTGGGTCAGGCGGCGGGTGCGGTGGGCGGGTCGAGCAGCAGGTAGGCGCGCTGGACGCTGGCCGGGTCCTTGATGGCCTCCCACCAGGGCAGGACCACGGCGTCTCCGGGGGTGCCGGAGGCAAGGGCGTCGTTGACGGCGTCTTCGTAGTCCTGGTGGTGGGCGGTCTGCTCGATGATCCGCTCGATGTGCTGGCGGCCGGAGATGTGGTGGACCCAGATGTTCACCAGGTGGCCGGGCGGGCAGCCGCCTTCGGGGCGTTCGATGATCCGGGCCAGGTTGGTGGTGCCGGGGTGGAAGGCGAGCATCCCGCCGGTGAAGGTGCGCTCCAGGACCGCGGACGCTATCGCAATGCCGCCGCCGGGAAGGGCTGCGGCGACCTGCTCGTACGCGGTGTCGGGGACGATGTCGGTGATCCCGGAGAGGAAGAGCTGCTCGCAGTCGGCGGGCAGGCGGTGCAGGCCGGTCAGGGCGGCGGCGTGGGCGTCGGGGCCTTCCTGGAGGACCACGGTCAGCGGGATGTCTCCGACCGCCGACTGGGCCTGCTGGTAGACGGCATCGGTGTTGCCGGGGTTGGTGACGATGACGAAGTGGTCGACACCGGCCGTGCGCGCCTGGCGGATGTGGCGGCGGACCAGGGACTCGCCGTGGAGTTCGAACGTCGGCTTGTCGCGGCCCAGGCGGGTGCCGTGCCCGGCGGCGAGGAGGATCGCGGTGGTGGTCATGGCTACTCCTTGGGTACGTCGAGGGCTTCGAGGAGGCGGTCCGCGACGTACCGGACGTCGTCTTCGTCGAGCGCGGGGTGGTAGGGCAGGGCGAGGGTGCGGTCCAGCAGCGGCTGGACTTCCTGGACTTGGCGCAGCGGCCGGTACGGGGTGAGTGCGGGGTAGGCGGTCCACGGTGCAGGGGCGGTGATCGAGGTGGCGATGCCGTGCTCGGCGAGCCGGTGGCGGACGTCGGCGGCGGCGAGTGGGCCGAGGTCGACCAGGTAGCGGCCCCAGGTGGGCTGCGGCTGGCGGCCGACCGGCAGCAGGTGGGGGCGGCGGGCCAGCAGGGCGTGGGTGTAGGCATGCTGGACGCGCCGGAGGCCGTCCGCAGTTTCGGCGCGGCGACCCCATTGCAGGCCCGCGAGTAGGGCGTCGGCTTCGGTCAGCGACCGCTGCCGCAGGAGCACGTCTCCGTCCTGCCAGCGACTTTCTACGCCGGAGTGGGTGCGGCGTGCCCGGACGAGCTGGGCGGTCTCCTCGCTGCGCATGATGACGACGGCGCCTGCCGTGGCGGACATGGGTTTCGTCGGCGCGAAGGACACCAGCGCGGCGTCGCCCCACGTTCCGGGGCCGGCCGGGTCGACGGGCAGCAGGTAGGCGCCGTCCTCAATGACGGTGGCGCCCTGGCCGCGCAAGGCGTCGATCGTGGCTCGGGCGTGCGTGGCGACGACCCCGGTGTGGTGAATCCAGATGACGACGGCGCGGCGTCCCGTCAGGCCGGTGACGGCGGGGGCGGGAGCGAGGCTGGCCGGGTCGACCGGCACGGGGACGGGGTGTCCGCCGAGACGGGCGACGAGTGCGGGGATCGCCTGGAAGGCGTGGGCGGGGATCAGGACCCGCCGGTCCCTGACGCCCACCGCTTCGAGGAGGAGTTCGAGGGCGTCCATGCCGCTGCCGACCGCGACGCACGGGCGGTCGAAGAACCGGCCGACCTGCTGCTCCAGGTCGCGGGTGTGGCGGCCGTCCCGCAGCCGGCCGCTGTCCAGGAGCCTTCCGAAGGCGTGCACGGCGGCGGGCTGGTCGAGTGCCGGCGGCTTCCACAGCGGGATCTCTCGGCGCGGTGCGGTGTTCACGCGGCGGCTCCAGCGGGGGTGGTGGCGCGGGCAGCGCGCAGGACGTCGAGGGCGCCCGGGCCGGTGTTGGCGAGCAGGTCCAGCGCGCTGAGGTTGGACACGAACCCGTGTCGGCGGTGCAGTTGCGGGTAGGCCGGAGGCCGGTAGCCCTGCCACTGGATGTCGATGGCGGCCTCGGCGAAGATCTGCTCGTCGAGGTAGCAGCGGGAGCCGTCGCCCGCGAGGTAGGTGTCGGCCCCCACCCTGCGGCACAGTTCGACCAGCCGGGCGCTCTTCACCGCGGTAACGGTTCCCAGCTCGCTGGCCGCCACGGTGGGCGTCCCGAGGCCGAGCAGCTCCGTCATCACCTCGCTGCAGGCGATCGCGAGTTCGCCCAGGGTGCGCCACGGCCGGTGGTAGAGCACGTTCAGGAGCGGTTCGCAGTACGGCAGGTACGGGGCACGCGCGTACTCCTGGCGCACCGTCCTCTCGTGGACGGCCTGCCACGGCCGGGCCGCATCCAGCGGCATGTCGCGGATCTCGCCGGTGAACGACGCGGCCCGGTTCACGGGGGCGGTCAGCAGCGTGGTGCCGGTGTGGGTCTTGATGCGGTTGCGGTTGTGCCAACCACCACGCGAGTAGGCCGCGTTGTCCAGCCAGATCACGAGGTCCGCCTGGTCGACCTTGTCCAGCAGCCCGGGGTAGGGCAGGTAGTGCGGTTGGTGGATCGTCACGGTGGTGCGGCCCATGGTCGTCGGGTCTCCTTCTCGGACTCGGTCAGGTATGGCACAGACGCCGGGACAAGGCGGTGGCGCAGGTCAGGGCCGCTGCGATGCTGGTGCCCATGTCGTCGTAGAAGGTGGCGCCACGGCCCGCGAAGACCAGCCCGCCGCCGGCCAGGTGCTTGGCACGCTGCCGGTAGGCGTCGGCCAGCTCCTTGTTGGCCGGGCTGCGCAGGACGAAGTCGACCTGGTACTCGCCCGGCCCGTGCCGCTCGTACCCGACAAGTGACGTGGAGCTGGTGACGGTCGCCCCGCCGCCCGGCAGCAGCGCCGGCGCGTGGGTGCGGTAGTACGGCACGGCCAGGTCGGGGTAGGTGATAGTGGCCGCCTTCGGCGCCTTGCGCGCCTCGGTCCGACGCCACTCCACCGCCAGGCTGCGCCGTTCCAGGGCTCCCAGGTCGAAGCCGAACCACTGGTCGATCGGCGACGTGACCAAGCAGGCCCGGGTGTACTCGGGCGGGTCGTCGGCACTGGCCTGGCGTCCCAGCTCGATCCGGATGCCCGGCCGGTCGGCGAGCCGGTGCAGCATCGCCCCCCAGCCGCCGGCGGGCAACCCCTGGTAGCGGGCGTCGGGGTGGTACTGGTTGTCGCGGGTGTATGTGAGCCCGAACCGGCTGGTGAAGACCTCCGGCGCCAGCTTCGACGGGTCGACGCCCCACTGCTTGGAGACGTGCCCGTGGACGAACGCCTCGTACAGGCGGGGCCCGACCGAGGCGAGCGCCACCTCCTCGACCGTGAGCGGCACCTTCCCGCGGTACGGCGCGGCGTCCTTCTCCACCAGGCTCCGGGCCTGATCGGGGTCGAGCCCGGCACCGTACACGGCCTCCACGGCCTCCAGCCCCAGGGGAAGCGGAATCAACTCGCCCTGGTAGCAGGCGAAGACGCGGTGCCGGTACGGGATGACGCGGGTCTGGGCGGTGAGGTAGGCCCAGACACGGCGGCTGCTGGTGGCCAGGACGTGGGTGCCGCGCGGGTGCACGTTGACGCCCAGGTGCTCGTTCCACTGGGAGGCGCACAGGCCACCGAGCCGCCCGGAGGCTTCGACGACCAGGACCTGCACGCCAGGCACCAGCGCGGTCAGCCGCTCGGCGACGACCAGCCCAACCAGGCCGGCGCCGACGATCGCCACGTCCGGGCGGCGGCGGGGGCTGCTCACAGGAACCACCCGTGCTGCGTCTCGAACGTGGCCGGGTCCGGGTCAGGGAGGTCGCCGGCTCCCCAGGCGTCGATGGCCCGGGTCTGGTGGATGTGGCGGCATCCCATCCGGTAGCAGCCGGACAGTCCCATGTTGGAGATGAGCCTGCGGGCGACCTGCCGGTGCTTCTCTCCGCCCCAGATGTCCTCCAGGTCGGCTTCGCGCAGGTCCCCGATCAGGTACTCCTCGCGCCCCCACTGCGGTCCGCAGATGTAAACCTCGCCATTGGCGACGACCCAGCAGTTCAGGCCCCGGGCGACGGTCCAGCACCAGGTGTGCGCGCCGCCCGCGCCCTTGTCGGTGTCGCCCATGATCTGCCCGATCTGCCGCTGCCAGGACGCCAGGCCCAGGTCTGCGGAGAAGCGGGTCAGATGGGCGCGGAACTCTGCGCGCTGCTGGGCATCGAGGGTGAAGCCGCCCTTGTCCTCGTAGTCGTCGACCAGCCGCAGGTGGATGTTGTCGAAGCCGACGCCGGCCGCCCAGTCGTAGATCGGCTCCAGCCACCGGTAGTTGATGTTGTTGATCAGCACCTTCGCGTTGACCTTCGGCCCGTCCAGTCCGGCCGCCTCCCTGGCGGCCAGGATCGCGCGGACCGACTCCTCCATCCGGCTGTGCGACTTCTTGCCCCCGGCGACCGCCTGGTAGCTCGCGTCGTCGTGGGCGAACACGGCGGCCTCGATAAAGGTCATCCGGGCCAGGACCTCCGGGCGGGCCAGCACCTTCCCCAGCACGAGGTTGGAGGCCATACCGGCTCGGGTGGTGGCCAGGTCCAGGCCCGCGATGCAGTCGGCGACCTCTCCACCGCGCCACAACGTCGGCTCCCCGCCGCCGCAGTACTGGACGCCGCGCACACCCATCGCCGCGATCGAAGCGTGCAGGCGCTGCGCCATCTCCACCGGCATGTCGGTGAAGCCGTACTGCTCGTTGCGGTCCTGGGCGTAGCAGTGGGTGCACGCGACGTTGCAGCGCATCGTCAGGTACACCTCCAGCGAGTGCGGAGCCGGGGCGATGTCGACCTCGCGGACCAGTCGGCGGCCGGGGAACAGGCCGGTCGCAGCGTGTAGGACCTTGGTCGCCGAGGAGTAGGGGCTCGGCTTGGCCGTGGTGGTGATCTGCTCGAATCCGGCGGGGCCGGACGTGCTCGGGTCGGACATGGTGACCCCTTGTGAGTGGCGGGCTAGAAGAAGGAGCCGTGCGGCGCGGTGAACGAGCCGAGGAACTCCACGAGTTCGTTCTGCTTGCCGTGGACGCAGAACGGGCAGTCCTTGAGCTGCAGTTCGGCCAGGACCTGGCGGCGCTGCTCGCCGCGCCACACCTCGGCAAAGGTGCTGTCCGTGATGTTGCCGATCACCCCGGCGATGCCGGCGCCGTCCTTGGTGCGGGTGCGCTTCTGGGCGCACAGGAACACATTGCCGTCCGCGCCGATGACCGGCTTGAACTGCTGCCAGTGACAGCGGCTGTAGCCGCGGACCTGGTGGACGTTGTTGTCGAAGATCCGATCGACGATGTGCACGTCGAACGCGTCGTCCTGGAGGTCGAGGGCCTTGTCGAGTTCGACGATCATCCGCTCGTGCAGGTCAGCCGGGATCTCGACGCCCGAGTAGGACTTGTACTGGATGTACGCGGCGCCGCTGTCCTTGACCAACTGGCCTGCCGCGACCAGGTCGTGGACGTTATCGGGGTTGATGAAGTACCCGGTTCCCACGGCGCACGGGCCGTCCGCCGCCGCGAGCGCGCGCAGGTTCGCGATGATCTGGCGGTGGTCGTCGTTGCGGTGCAACCGGTAGTGCACGTCGGGGTCGGAGGAGTCGAGGCTGAACCGCACGTACGTGGCGGCCTTCTTGAGGCGCTTCCCGAGGCCGGGGAAGACGCGTGAGCCGTTGGTGACCAGGCCCACCGACATTCCGTGGGCGGCCGCCAGCTCGATGGCGTCCACGGTGGCCGGGTGCGTCATCGGCTCGCCGCCGCCGACGAACAGGATCGACGTCACGCCCAGGCCGGCCAACTCGTCGACCAGGCCGAGCAACCGCTGCGATTCCATCCGCTCGCTGCGCTCCTTGGAGTGCAGGCTGCTGTAGATGCAGAAGCTGCAGTGGTGGTTGCAGCTGTTGGCCGGGTCAATCTCGACCGAGGTCGGGAACGGGTCCTCGCCGGCGAGGTAGGCGTCGATCACCGGCTTCTGCTGCAGCAGCCGAAGCGGGTGGAACATGTGCCGGACCTGGTGGTTCTTCGCGAGTTCGGCGTAGCGGTAGCCGAGACGCTCGGCAGCGGTGCGGGCGCCGGAGGTCAGCACGGCAACGTCCTCGTTGACGACCGCCGCGGTGGACACGACCGGGAGCGGTCGTCGGCGACGGGCAGGCTCGGTGCCGTTCGAGCTGGATTTGCTGTTCACGGGGGCCTCCAATGTGAAGGGGTGTGGATCGGATGAGCGGGTGTGCGGGAATTGGCCTGCCGTCCTGGACGGCCTCGCAGGTCCGGGCTGCACGGCCGGGTTGGCCTGTGGATGTCCGGGAAAGAGCCCTGGCACCGACGGTGTCGGGCGGGGCCGCAGAGCCTGCGGCCGCGCCGGCGTGTGGGCGCTACCCGTCGCCTGCGGTACCCCTGCCGTCCGTGGATGTGACCTCCGCGACGACCGCCTTATGGCGGGTGAGCCACTGGGTCGGGTCTTGGAGATCGGAGACGGTCGGATACAGGTCCTCGCGACCCAGGACCTGGCGCAGCAGCGGGTGCCCCCCGGCGTCGAGGAGGGCCGTGACGAAGTCCTCGCCCTGGTCGATCTGCCGCGAGGACGTCGGGCTGGCCGGGTCGGCCCGGAGTTTCTGGTAGACGTCGCTGGGCTGCGGCTCGTCGGGCAGGGCCCCGACCACGGCCTGCCCGCACAGGGCCTTGGAGACGAGGCGTTCGATGTGCTGGCTGTAACCGGGGGCGAGCGCCGCGGGCCTGCGGCGCCGCGCCTCCGGGAGCATCTTGGGGCGGTCCAGCATGTTGCACCCGGCCTGCGCGAACAGCAGCTCGGGATAGGCCTCGTACTGCGCCAGGGAGGCCAGCGTGTGGGCGAAGACGGTGATGAGCTGGCGGCCGGTGGGATGCAGGTACTGGTCGTAGACCTCGGGGATGAAGGTCAGGTCGAGGGCTCCGGTATCTCGCCGCAGGAGGGTGGCGCGGCAGATCGGGTAGAAGCGCGCGGCGGCTGTGGAGGCGTTGCGGGTCATCTCGGCCAGGCTGGTGGAGAGTTCGGTGGCGGTGGAGCCGGCGGGCAGGGAGGCCAGGGCGAGGCGGGTCAGGGCGACGTTGTGCTCGACCTGCCTGGCGATGTACAGCTCCGGGGTGACGGCGCACACGACGACGCGGTGGGGCAGGGCAAAGTCGGCGATCAGGTCTGCCACGAGCTGGGCGGCGGCCTCGATCAGGCCGGCGTACCGGCCGAACGCGGCCGGTTCGAGGTGCGCTTCGTTGCGGAACTGGAAGTCGGTCATCGTGGTCCACGTCCACTTCGCGGTCAGGAGCCAGGGGTGGCGGGGCGGCCGGGGCGGCCGATGGACGAAACGGCGGCCACGAACTGTGCGTGGTCCTGGCCCCTGGAGGCAGGGACCTCGGCACGCTGACCGTCCTCGTACGCGGTGGGGATGTGGCGTCGCGGGTCGCCGTCGAAGCCGGTGGTCAGGGTCGGCCGGTCGGCGACGTCGGCCACCAGGCACACGGCCAGCAGGAGTACGGGCAGAGCGGTGTGGGCGGCGAGGCCTCGTGCGCGGTCGCCCGCGGCTGGTGCAGGCTGCGGGTTCCCGGCGGTCACGGCGCGACCTGTGCCGTGGCCCGGGAGGCGGGCAGCCAGCCCCAGGGGGCGGACGGGAGGGGGGAGGTGAGGACGGTGGCCAGGCGCCGGTCGGCCTCGTCGCGCAGTTCGGGTTCGGTGAGGGCGCACTCGGCGAGGTAGAGCCACGCCGCGATCGCGAAGGCCGGGGTCATCAGGCCGTAGGCGTCGGCGGCGGTGACGTCCTCTCCGTAGGTGCGCGCGAACTCCTCGTACCGCTCGGGCGGTGTGCCGTAGGCGTCACGGGCCCATGCGGCAGCGGCCAGGTCCCACTGCCTGGGCCCGGTCGCGGTGCGCTCGAAGTCGATCAGCGCCGGGCCGCCGGGCGTCGCGATGCAGTTCGAGGGGGTCGCGTCGCCGTGGATCACGCACAGCGGGCCCCAGGATGCGGCGCGCCACGCCTTGCGGGTGTCGGCCAGCACCGTGCGCAGGTGTCGTTCCTGCTCGGGGGAGAGCGTGCCCCGCGGCAGGTCCCGAAGGCGCCCGGCCAGGTCCCTGCACAGGTCGAACCGCGTCAGGCCCAGGCCTTGGGGCACAGCCAGGCCGTGCAGGCGCCGCAGGACGTCGGCGAGGTCGGCCGAACCGGCCTCGCCGTCGCCCAGGTCCTCGGCGAAGCCGACCTGGAGGTGGTACCGGCCGGAGTGGGTCAGTGGGTAGGTGGAGTTGCCGACCGGTCGCGGGGCCCGGATGCCGTTGCTCAGCAGCCACCGCGCGATCCGGGTGTCCCTCGCGGCGGCCTCGAAGGCAGTGCCCGGGGCCCAGACCTTGGCCACAGCCCCGGACAGCGGCAGGCGCCATGTGTGATGGGGGCCGGCGTGGATCAGGGCTGCGCCACGCGGGTCGAGGCCGTTGCGCCGGGCCGTGGCGATGACCGCGGCGCAGCTTTCGTCGGGAGTCACGTCTGTACCTTCCGGAGTCGGGGGTTAGTGGGCGTGCGAGGACGCGGGAGCCGGAGTTGCGGCGGGTGGCGGTTGCGGCACCGGGCAGGCGGGCGGTGATCATTCGTCACCGGGCGGCGCCTTGCCCGGCCCGGCCGTGAAGGCAGGGCGCGTGGGCGTGGGAGCGGAGGGCGGTCACCGCCCCCGGCCGCTTCGGCCGGGGGCGCCGCTGCTTCCTCCGGGCTGCTCCGCTCCGGGGGGCTTGAGGCACGCGCAGGGGTGGCTTGCCGGCAGTTCCTGGAGAGCGTGCAGGAGGTGGACCGCGTGGGCGCCGCCCGAGGCGCCGACGCGGTCGTAGAGCAGGTGCCGGTCCGACCTCACGGTGAACGGGCTGCGGCCCTGCTGCTGGGCGGCCTGCCTGCACGACAGGCCGCTCGCCAGCAGCACCGCCGAGGTCCGCAGGTAGGGAGGGATCCCCTGTTCCGGCGGGCGGACCTCCTGCGGCATGTCCACCAGACCGAGCCGGCAGGCGATGTCGACCGCGTGGGCGCGCCGTGAGGCGCCAAGACAGGCGAACACGCCGCGCACGAGGTAGGCCCCGCGCTCCTTGTCCTTCCCCGCGGTCGTGTCCCGGCCCTTGCGCAGGTGCTGTCCGATCTGCGCGTTCGATGCCCCGCTCGCCATCAGGCGCAGCACTTCGTGCTGCACCGCCGAGACGCACACGCGGGCACCGCACGACGGGCAGGCCCGGCCGTACACCGCTGCGCGCGAGGCGGTCACAGGTCGACGCCGATCCGCTTGGCGGCCTCGTCGACGGCCTTCAGGTCGGACGGGCTGCCCGCGTACATCTCCTGGGCGAAGCGCAGCAGCTCGGCGGCCTGCTCCAGGTGGCCTTGGGCGGCGGCCAGTTCGCCGGACCACAGGAGCATGCGTCCCTGCCACGGCCGCGCGCCTTCGGCGACCATCAGGTTCATCGCCTCGGCGTACGCCTTCTCCGCAGGGCCGAACTCGCCGTTGCGGGCGTGGATCCGTCCTTCCCAGGCGCGGGCGCGGCCTGCGTTCAGCCCGTCGTCGGCGTCGGTCAGCTCCTGGTAGGCGGTGCGCAGCTGGTCGAGGGGACGGTCGGTTTCGCCGCGTTGGTGCAGGGCGACGGCGAGCGCCACCCGGGTGACTCCGGTGTCCCGCCCGATCCCCAGTCCGGCCCGCAGCTTGAGCGCCTCCTCCAGGAGGTTGAGCCCGGTCTGGTGGTTGCCGGCGTCGAAGAGCGCGACGGCGAGGTCGTGGAGGTGCTGTGCCTGGCCGCGTTCGTTGCCGTCGGCGAGCGCGAGTGCGTAGGCCACGCCTGCGTCCTCGATGGCTCCGGGGTGTTCGCCGAGCGCGCGTCGTACGGTGGCGCGGGTGCCGCGAAGGTCGCGCTGGATGAGCCGACTGGCGCGGGGGCGGGCCGGGGTGGCGGACAGCCTCTCGGAGGCGGGGATCGCGAGGTCGTAGGTCCACTCCCAGAGCTGGTAGGGGCGCTGGCGCAGGAGCCAGGGCCACCAGGCGTAGGCGAGGTGGGTGACGACGTCGTCGAGACGGTGGTGGTCGGCGGTCTCCAGGGCGGTGCGCAGGTAGGTGTCGCAGCGCCCGAACCAGGCCAGGGCCGTCGCTTTGGTGGTGAGGTCGGCGTGGTGGATTGGCGGGTGGAGGAGGTGGGTCTCGGCGGTGGGGCGGAAGGGGTGCAGGACGTGGGAGGCGTGGACGGCTTCGGCCAGCAGCCAGTCCAGGGCTCGGCGGCGGGTGGTGTCGATCTGCTCGGTGTTGTCGGTGCGGCGGCCGAGTTCGGCGGCGTGGCGCCGGCCGTCGGCGGCGGTGAACTCGTACTCGCCGTCGTCGGTGGTCCGGATGAGCCCGGCCACCGCGAGGTCGGTGAGGTGTCCGTTCGTGGCCGACGGGTCGAGGCCGGTGGCGGCGCCTGCCATGGCGGTGTCGATCCGGGTCGAGGGCAGTGGCAGTACCCCGAGGGCCCGGTAGACGGCGGCGGTGTCCGGCGCGAGGCCTTCGTAGGCCTGGTCCAGGGCGGTGGTCACGATGGTCTCCAGGGGTGTGCCGGTCGGTGGTGCGGCGAGGGGGGCGACGGGGTGGCCGGTGGCCAGGCGGGCGCCGGTCAGGGTGAGGGCGAGCGGCACTCCGCGGCAGGATGCGGCGAGGACGGCGAGGTCGCGGGTGGTGCCCGCCGCTCCGGCGGTGGCTGCGAGGAGCTGGTGGGCGGCGTCGGGTGGCAGCGGGCCGAGCACCTGGTGGTGGGCGCCGTCGGCCAGCAGGCCGGCCAGCGGGCGGCGGGAGGTGACGATGACCGGCGACCCGTCGGCGGGCAGCAGCGCCCGCACCTGGTCCTCGTCGGCCGCGTCGTCCAGCAACACGGCCACCGGCCGGGACGCGGTGAGAGTGCGCAGCAGAGCGCGGGCTTCCTCGGGGTCGGCGGGTGGCTGGGTGATGCCCAGGGCGCGCAGATGGCGGGCGGTGACGTCGTCGGGGTGCGCCGGACTGGTGGTGCTGTGGGCGCCGAGGTCGGCATACAGCTGCCCGCCGGGCGGGTGGCCGTGTTGGTGGAGGAGGTGGAGGGCGAGGGTGGTCTTGCCGATGCCGGCCGGGCCGGTGATCAGCACGGGCCGCGGGTCGTCGTGGCCGAGTAGGTCCGCGAGGGCGGTGGTGAGGTCGTGGCGGTCGACCAGGGGGCGGCGGCGCGGGAGTTGGCGCGGTACCGGGGGCGGGGGCGGGGTGTGCAGGGTGATGCCGCCGTACACGGTCCGGGCCTGGACCGCCGCGCCGAGCACCGTGGCGCCGGTGATCGAGTTGCGGGTCACCACGGCGCCCTCCGGGGGAGGTCTGCGGCGGCGGCGCGCTCCAGCAGCCGGATGCTCTCCGCGGGGGGCAGGGCGCGTTCCAGTGCGGTGTGCGGGCGAGGGTCGTCGCCGTGCTGGTAGGTGATGTCGAACAGGCCCCAGACCGCTGTCACGATCCGGCCGTCGGGGAAGGCGAGTTCGGCGGTGTCCGAGGTCAGCACGGCGCCGGCGGCCAGGGGCAGGACTCGCACCCGCAGCGCGGTGGTGCGGGCCAGGTGGGCGAGGTGGAGCATCTGGGCGGCGTGCACACCGGGGTCGTCGTCGGGGCGGCGCAGCAGGTCCGAGCAGAGGAGCACCGTCGTGGGCGGCGCCTCCGGGGCGCGCAGGCGGGCCTCGAACGCCTCGGCCCGCACGGCACCCACCTGCCGAAGCCATGCCGTCGCCGCCCGCGGGCGGTCGAGCAGGTCCGCACGGTAGGCCCGGCACAGCGGGCAGCCCCGGTCCGGCACAGGCGCGGCCGGGCGAGTCGCCACGTTGTCCGCGACGCGCAGCCGGGAGGCCTCTTTCCGCGCGACGGCCTGCTCGTAGGCGGGCACCCGCACGGCCGCCGGGACCAGAAGCGATCCGGCCAGCAGCACGGCCGAAGCCCGCTGCTCCAGGAGCTGGTAGCGGTGTGCCCGGCCGGGGCCGCGGTCCATGAAGTACCCGGGCCTGGCGTGGATGTTGGCCGCGACGCAGTGCTCGAAGTCGGTTGCGGCGATCACCCCCGCGCCGTAGGCGTGCAGGACCGCGGCCAGGCGCCCGCACGCCGCCTCCTCTCGCAGAACCGGGCGGCTCCCTGCCTCCAGGGCCTCGACGTCGATGCCCTGGAGGCCGGCGGGCAGCCGGGCGGTGACGTCGGCCCGGGCCAGGCCCTGGCACTCGCGCAGGTGACGCAGGTGACTGCCCAGCACGGCGTCCCCCAGTGTCCCGCCGCGCCAGGGAAGTTCGGGAAGCGGCGCGCTTCCCTGCGGTGCGGGCGGGGATGGCAGCGTGATCGACGGCACGCGGTGCTCCACGGCGCGGAGGTGCGCTCGCCCGGCGCCCGGCCCGGTGGTGTGGGCGGCGATCTCGTCCAGGCACACCACCGTCACGCACACCCGGCGCACCAGGTCCAGCGCCACCAGATGTTCGCCTTGCCGCAACGCCTCGTCGGCCTCTTCGAGTTCGTGCGCCAGCATGATCAGCAGCGCGGGCCTCGGCCCGTCGCCTTCGTCACGGCGCAGTCGGCAGGCAGTGATCTGCAGTGCCTCGGCAAGCCGCTCCACCGACGGATCACCCAGGTGCGGACCGCCCAGGCGCGGCACCTCGTCTGCGATCCGGTCGAGCGCGGCTCCGAGCGACAGCAACGGCACGCCGTCCGCGAACCGCACGTCCCCCAACTTCTGCGCGGCCCATAGCTGAAGGACCACTAAGCGCGGACTGTCGGTCGTCACCGATGCTCTCCTGTATCAGCGTGAGAAGGGGGAGATGGCTCGCCCGCCCCAGGGCGGGCCGGGCTGTGTTGTCCCGCCGCCGGCCACGACCTGGGGCAACCAGCAGCGGGAGATCACCGGGCCGGGCCTGTCACCCGGCCGCGGCGAGCGGGCTACGGGAGAGGGCCAGGGCTTCGGCGAGGCGGTGCGGGTCGGTGAGCACCGCGCAGTGGCCCGGCAGCGCCCTCGGCGGACGCAGCCACCTGCGCCCGACCGCACGCCTGCCGGGCGACGGGCACATGACCACCGGCGGCGGATCCTGGTACCGGCCGATCAGCTCGACGTCACCGCCCTGCCGCAACAGCGGGGCACCGGGCACGAAGACGTCGACGACGCCGGCCCACTCGTCGAGAATCACCGGCCCAACCAGGCCGGGAGCATGGGCCGCAAGCACGGCGACGGCGGCTCGGCCCAGCGGTTCCGGTATTCGGACGACCGCAGCGGTGGCGCCAAGCAGGACGGGGACTGCGTGACCCTGCGCCCAGGCCAGCCAGGTGCCCTCCGGGTCGCGGGTGAGGCCGGCTATCCAGCGCATGCCCTCGATCACCTGACGCAAGTGGTTCTGTGGAACGACAGGGGTGGGTGTCATCTCGGTCTCTGTGTCGAGTAGTTGGTTGGCGGCCCGAGCTGGAGAGCACGGAGGCCGTTTCCGGGAAGGCCCCGTTCGGAGCCGCGTAGCTGGTCTGGGCCGTCCTCGCGGAGCGGGGATGGTCTCCCCCGCATCGGGGCATGTGGCCTGCCCGGTCCGTCTCGGTGGTGTGGCCGTGACCGGCGTGCCCGCCGGTGTGGGTGGCGATCGGTGGGCGCAGGTGGCGGTGGTTCCCCGCTGCCGGCCGCGAGCCAAGCGGCGGCTGGCAGCGGGATTCTCAGGTGCCGGCGAAGTTCCGTGTTCGGGCCCGGTCGAGGGCGATCGCCAGGCAGTAGGGGTCGGTCAGCACCAGATCGGCGCCGGACAGCGCCCTCGGCGGGAACAACCAGCGCCGCTGGTCGGCCTCCCGGCCCGCAGGCGGGCACTTGACGGCCCGCTCCGACGCGTTGCGTCCGTCGATCAGCTCCGCGCCGCGCCCCAGCCACACGGCCGGCGCGATCGGCAGGAAGAATTCGACGGCGGAGGCGCTGGCCAGGACCGGGCCGAGCAGGTGCGGCACGGTGCCGGCCAGGTCGGCGAAGGCGTCGGCGCCCAGGCCCCTCGGGAGGCGCACCACGACGAAGCCGGTTCCGACGGGCACCGGGACGGCCGTGCCCTTCGCCCAGGCCTCCCAGGTCGCCGCCGGGTCGGCGGTGCGGCGGCTGAGCCACCGCATACCCGAGACCACCTGGCCCAGGGGCCGGGCCGAAACGGGCGTTGATCTCATCTCGACCTCCGCGAACGCGAGTTGTCGGAGCGGCCGGGGCGGCCACACGGGCATGGACGGCTGTTCCATCCACGAGGGGGGTGTAGGGGCCTGACTGAGCTGCACCTGGGCGAGGCGGCCGTTCCTCCACAGGTCCGTGATCATGCGCGGGGTACCGTTGACCCTGGCGAGCCAGCGTCTTCCCCGCACGCTCGACGCGATCCGGGTGACCATCGCGGTACTTCCGCCAGAGGACCCACGGGGGTTGCCCGGCTGCCTCTGCCGAAGAGGACTTGGGGCGGCCGGACATCCTCTGCGCGGCTGCCCTCGGCAGGGCGGCGCGGGCCCGACTGGCCTACCGGCGGGGTGGAGGCCAGTCGGGAGCTTCGGCATGTCCGGCACGTGCCGGACATGCCGGCCGCCGGCTACGCGGCGGTGCGCCCCCGGGGGCGTCGCCCGGGCCGGTGGAACCTGGTCGTACCCCCGCGGCCGAGCAGGGAGACGACGCGCAGGGCCGGTATCGGGGCCGGGACGGGTTCCAGTGGCACTTCCGCCGTGGTGGCGGTGACCTCGCCGAAGACCCGTGAATCGAGCTCCACGCCGACCTCGAACCAGACGGACCAGCCCGTGGGGTTCCCCCCAGCGTCGCGGCGCTGGTGCCAACCGGCGTCGTCGGCGTAGCCGATCGCCACGGTGACCCCTCGGCCGCCGGGGGCGGTCAGGTTCTCGTCCCGATTGCCCATGTCTGGCACCGTCAGGCGGGGGTCGGTGATGGTGATCCGGAGTCGGCTCCGCCGGGGGTCCAGGTCGACGTCGATGGTCAGCTCGGCGTGGGGGTCGGCGTCGGTGTACTTCAGCGCGTTGTCGACGAACTCCGAGGTGCACAGGCGGACGGTGTACGCCTGGTCGACATCGAGGGTGACCCCGTCGAGGCTTCTCACCCGTTCGAGGAGCAGGTTGCGGACGGCGTCCGCCGAAGCGGTTCTCAGCGGGTTCGCGATCTGTAAGGCGCGGAGCATCACAAGTTCCTCCGGGGCGCCGGTGAGGCGGCATAGGTGGTTCCGGGGAAGCGGCCGCAGAGGGGCCGCCGTGTGGCCGTTGGCGACTCAAGGCCCGTCAACGACCGCTTACTTGTTCGCAAGTGCATGCAAAACACATCAAGACGGGCATGGATGCGAAGCCTGTCAGCCGCTACTCCGTAACCCGGCAGTCACAGGATGTCGTCTGACGAGGCTTCAGCGCAACCCATACGATGGGCAAAATGCAAACATTCACTTCGAACTTGATTCCGAGCGCCCTGGACTCACCCCACGGTGGCGTGCAGGCTCTTCGGACGGGCACACTGGTCCACTGACACTCAGGAGAGGCACCCCATGGCTACAGGCGACCGCGTACCGACCGTGCGCCAGCGCCGCATCGCCGCTGACCTTCGCCGTCTACGTGAGCGGACGGGGCTGTCGGCCGAGCAGGTCGTCAGCAAGCTCCCCGACCTCCTGAACCTGCCGAAGCTGTCCCGGTACGAGAACGCTCGCTCATCGGTCAAGCCCGAGATCCTCGAATCCCTGCTCGATCTCTACGACTGCGACGAGGGACTACGGGAAGTTCTGCTGGAGATCGCCCGGCAGAAGGACCCGCGTGGCTGGTGGAAGGGCTACAGCGACGCCATCAACCCGCTCTACACCGACCTGATCGCCCTTGAGACGCAGGCCGTGGAGATCAAGTCCTTCGAGCTCACCTTCGTCCCGGGCCTTCTCCAGACGCCGGACTACGCGACCGCGATCATCTCCAGGCTCTCCGCCGTGACCACAGGCGTGGATGCCATGGTCGGTGTGCGCATCGCACGGCAGCGAGTGCTGACGCGCGTGGAGAACCCGGTGAAGCTGTGCGCGGTTGTTCATGAATCGGCCCTGGCGATAAATGTCG
>NZ_JBSHBN010000009.1:97877-103278 GCF_053612025.1 Kitasatospora sp. NPDC054768 | reverse complement strand
GCCGGCGCGGGCCCGAGGGCCCCGGCCGGCCGCCCGCCGCGACGGTGTGTCAGACCACGGCGAGCCGCTCCACCAGCAGTTCCACCCTGCGTTCGGTGTCCTCCGGCGGCAGCCGTCCGGCCCGGGTGAGGGTGGCCAGCCCGTGCAGGGCCGCCCAGAAGGTCTCGGTGAACAGGGCCGGGTGGACGCCGTCCCCGGCGACCTCGGCGAGGCTTTCCAGCAGGGCGGCGAAGGCGTCCTTCAGCGGCTCCGGGGTGTCCTCGCGGGCGAACGCCAGGCCGCCGTCGAGCCGGAACATGGCGTCGTAGACCGCCGGGTTGTGTTCGGCGTAGTCGAGGTAGGTGCGGGCGAGGGCGGTGACCCGGGCGCGGGGGCCGTTCGCGGCGGCGGTCGCGGCCCGCAGTGCCGCGGCCATCTCGGCGGCGCCGTCGAGGGCGACGGCGCCGATGATCTCGCGCTTGCCGCGGAAGTGGCTGTAGAGGACGGGCTGGCTGTATTCGATGCGCTCGGCGAGCCGGCGGGTGGTGACCGCGTCCCAGCCCTGCTGCTCGGCGAGTTCGCGGGCCGTGGCCACGATGAGGCGCTCGCGGTCCGCCCGTTCGCGCTGCTTGCGTTCCTGTACCGACATGAGTCGATTCTAGCACTGCTAGACAATCGAGCGGCGGCAGTACTAGCGTTGCCACATCAGCTAGCAGTGCTAGATTCTCGGAGGGGTCACCATGCTCGACGCACTTGAGGTCTTCACCACCGTGGTCGTCGGCCTGATGGTGGGGGTGGAGTTCTCCGTCGCCTTCGTCATCAGCCGGATCCTCGACGCACTCCCCGAGGACAGCGGCCAGCTCGGCCGCGCCCACGGAGGACGGATGCTCGGCGCCCTGATGCCGTTCTGGTACTTCGGCTCGCTCGCCCTCAGCGCGGTGTGGGCCGTCGCCGGATGGCACCGCCCCGGCGCCGGACTGGTCGTCGTCGCCGGGGCGCTGCTGATCGTCAGCGTGATCATGTCGATCCTGCTGCTCGTCCCGATCAACAACCGGGGCAGGACGTGGACCCCCGAGAACCGGCCTGCCGACTGGAAGCAGCAGATGAACCGCTGGGACCGCTTCCACTACGTCCGCGTCGCCGTCATCGTCGCCGCCTTCACCCTGCTCGTCACCGCCCTCGTCTGAGCCCGCGACTGTCAGGGGCGTGGCCTACGGTGGCGCCATGGACGAGTACGCGGTGCCGGTCCTGCCGAGCCGGGACCTGGACGAGACCGAGGAGTTCTACGCCCGCCTGGGCTTCGAGCCGCGCGGGCGCTGGGACGGCGAAGGCGGTGAGAGCGGCGAGGGCGGCTACCTGATCCTCGTCCGGGGCACGGTGGAACTGCACTTCCGCCACGACCCCGGGGTGGACCCGCTGTCCACCGCCGGCGGCTGCTACCTGCAGGTCCGGGACGCGGACGCGCTGCACCGCGACTGGGCCCGGCTCGGCGTGCCCACCGACCCGGCCACCGGCAGCCGCTTGACCGAGCCCGTCGACACCGCCTACCGGATGCGGGAGTTCGCCCTGGTCGACCGCAGCGGCAACCTGCTGCGGATCGGCAGCCCGCGCGGTCCCCGGTAGGGCCCGGCCTCCCCGCGCGGAGTTGGCACGGGCGCGGAGCCGGGCGCCTCCGCCGGGGTCCGGTCCCCGCCCGGCCCGCGGTTCGTCACGGCCGGGGGCTCCCGCGGCGAGGTCCGTACGGCGGCCCGTCCGCGCGCCCGGTCACGGGTGCCCGGTCACGGGTGCGCGGGCGCGCTCCCCGGGACCGGGGCCGGTGTGCGGGAGCGGGCCCGCAGGCGGCTGACGAGGAACCAGAGGCAGGTCGGCAGGGCCATGGCGGAGAACGTCGCGATGAGCAGCTGGGTGTCGGGCAGGTCGTCGTCGGGGTAGTGAGTGCCCAGCACGCGGGCCGTCGCCGGGTGGTCCGCGGCCACCTCCAGGGGAACGGTCACGCCGACGGCCGGGTGGGGGACGGCGGCCCTGACCCTGAGCGAGGCCGTGCTGTACTCGCGCCCACCGACCCGGTACGTGACGGTGTACTCCACCCCGCTCTTCTCCCGCTGCCGTTCGGCGCTGATCGTGGCGTCCACGCGCAGCGGCGAGGCGTCGATGCGGTCCGCCGCCCGGTGCTGGGCGAGCATGCCGGACAGGCTCAGGACGAGCACCAGCAGCGCGAGCACCGCGCCGGCCAGCGGCAGCGGCCAGCCCCGGCGGATCAGGTCCCTCATGGGCCGACGATAGCCGCCACGGCCCGGGCGAGGTCACGGAGTCGGGCGGGGTCGCGGAGTCGGGCGGGGTCGCGGAGCCGATCGGGCGGGTCCGTGTCATGCGGCCGCCGGGGCGGGCCGGGTGCGCCGGCGGGAGAGCAGGACGCGGCGCTCCTCCTCGGTCAGCCCGCCCCACACCCCGTAGGGCTCGCGCACGGCCAGGGCGTACCGGTGGCACTCCAGGGCGACCGGGCAGCGCGCGCACACCGACTTCGCCGCCTGCTCGCGCTGCCTCGCCGCGCTCGTTGCCCGGGTGGAAGAAGACACTGCTGTCGACGGTGCGGCAGGCTCCCTCCAACTGCCAGGACCAGTGGTGTTCGAGGGCTCCGGGGAGGCGCTGGATGTCGGTCACGGAAAGACTCCTTCCGGACGGGTCGGTCGGTTGCCGTTCGCTCGTCTGTCCCGATCCGCGGGGTGCATGCCCGGGACGCCGCCGGGATTTCGGCCGGGATCCCGGCGGGGCCGTTCGGAACCCGGTCCGGCTCCCGTCCGGGTTTCCGTCCGAGGTCCCGGACGGGCCGCGGCGCCGGCAGGAGGACGGCGGACGCCCGGCCGCCGGTGCGGTCGTCACGGTGGCCGGGCTCTGAGCCATCGGCAGCGGGCTCGGACGGCGGGCCCGGACGGCCGTCCAGAGGGGAGGGGACGCGGTCCGGGCCGCCCGCTGCCGACCCGCTCCTCGTCTCACCCCGATCCGGCCGGCCAAACCTCCCGGCCGAACCTCCCGGCCGCCAAGAGCCTGTGGTGGCCGCCGCGTCCGGGCCTCCGCGCCACTCCGTGCGACGGTGCGTCAGCGCGTGGCCACGGTGGTCGTGACGCGGACGAGTGAGGGCCGCCGCGGGGTGGAACCGAAGCCGAACCGCACCGGTGCGACCGGCGCGAGCGGGCCGAGCCCCCGGCCGTCGAGCACGGCGCTCACCGCGGTGACCGCGTGGAGGTCGCGGACGCCGTACCACTCGCGCCGACCCCGTCCCGCGGTGCCCCGGGTCCGCACGCCGAGCAGCAGCCGGGCGAGCGGGTCCGTCACCACGGTCCAGGCGGGGCGGGCCGCGACCGGGCCGGGCACCGTCCTGAGCGCGAGCCCCAGGATGCCGCGCCGCCCGGTGGTGAAGCGCAGGTCGAGCGGGCCCGCCGTGACCCGCCAGCGCGTCGCGCCCCGCCGCACCGCGACCGGTACGACCCGCACCCGGTCGAAGGCGTACGTGTCGGCGATGAACTCCGCCGTCCGCCCGGTGGGCGCCAGCAGGAGCCGGGTCCCGTCGGCGTGCTCGACCATCACGTCGGAGAACGGCCCGAACGGCGAGGCCGCCCAGTGCCCCACGACCACGCGCGTGCCGGAGGCCGTGCCGATGCCGGCGATCCAGCCGTCGAACCGCAGCCGGCGCGGGCCCGCAGGCCCCGGGGCGGTCACCGGGCCGTCACCGGGCGACGGGCCCGGGCCCCGCGCAGCGGATCCATCGCTCCTCCTCGCACGCCCGGCGGGGACACCCGCCGCGTCCATCCTCGACGGTCCCCCGGCAGGTGTCCACGCGGGGCCGGTGGGCGGCCCCGCGCCGGGCCTAGGACTCCAGCCCGTTACGCCGCCCAGGCCCGCCGCCTACGGTCCTTACCCGTGGACACGACAGGGATTCTGGACGAAGCGCTCCAACGACTGCACACCTGCGGGCCCGAGCGGCTCGGACGGCTCACCAACCACGCGCCGATGGCCGCCGAGGCCCTCACCGCCCACGGACAGGCGCCGTCGGTGCACCGCTGGCTCGACCTCTACGCGCGCAAGCTGGAGGACCTCCCGCCCCGCGTCGAGCCGGTGACGGACGCCAACTGGCGTACGGCGCTGGGCGATCCGAGGCGTGCGGCCGACTGGATCGGCCACTTCGAGCGGGAGGTCGCCGAGCGTCCCTGGCGCGAGGTGCTGGCCCGGTGGTGGCCGCGGCTGCTGCCCGGCCTGTACGGCGGGTCGACGCACCCGGTGATCCGGGTGGGCCACGCGGTGCGCACGCTGCTGGCCGGCGAGGCCACCGGGCCGCGCCTGGCGGAACTCGCCCACGGCCTGGGCTACTGGGCGGCCCGCCACCGGACCGTCGCGGTGCCCGCCCGCCTGCCGGGCGCCGCCTCCGCGGCCGACGCCCTCGACGCGGTGCCGGCCGTCGCCGTCCAGGACGGGGGCTTCCCGGCGAGGCTCGGCCGCGTTACGGCCCTGCCGGTGTGGGCCGGGGTCGATGCCGTGGAACCGGGAGAGGTGCCCGGCCGCCTCGCCGAACTGGTGCGGGCGGCGACCCACCGCTACGCCACCCACGGCCACGGCGAGGAGACGATGCTCGTCCACGCGGCCACGGCCCCCAACGCCGTGCTGCGCACACTGCCCGCGCTCCCGCGGGCGCTGTGGCCGGCGAGCCTGCGGGCGGCCTGGACGGCCTCGGCGGCGGTCACGGCGATGTACGCGCCCGCCGCGCCGGTCGCGTACGTCCCGCCCGGCGCGTTCACCCCCGAGGAGGTCTTCGAGCGGGCGCTGGCGCACGGCGACGAGCACGTCATCAAGCTGACGGACACCGCCCTGGACGTCGGCGACGCACCGGCCCTGGCGGCGGCCCTGCGCGCCATGGAGCTGAGCACCCCGCTGGGATGAGGCGTACGGCGCGGGGCCGCCGGAATCGCCCGCCGGGCCCGTCGTCGGAATCGACGGCGTGAACGTGTACATGAGGGGCGGCAACTCCCCGACGGCGCCTGCCGCATTCCTGCCGAACGCCGACCCCGACGCCCGCGCGACCGTCGCGCACAGACCGGCACCTCACCGCCTCCACCGCGAAGGAGTCCTGACCATGCGGAAGTTCATCCTCGATCTGGTCGAGCGCACCGTCGCCACGTACGCCGCGGCGTTCCTCGGCCTGCTGCTGGCCGACAAGTTCGACCTCACGTCGATCAGCTCACTCAAGGCGGCGGCGGTCGCGGCGCTGCCGGCCGCACTGACCGTGCTCAAGGGCGCGGTGGCGACCCGCGTCGGCGACCCGACCTCGGCCGCCCTGCTGGGCCGCCCCCGCGAGTAGCGGGGCCGGCAGGCGGTTTTTTCGGCGTGCGGGCCCCAACCCGCGGGGGGGGGCCCCACCCCGGGGGGGCGT